>CAKZQE010000085.1 GCA_937139465.1 uncultured Gammaproteobacteria bacterium | reverse complement strand
GCTGCACACCAATGACGCCCCCTCGGCGATCACGCGCCTGCTCGAGCTAGGCGTGCCGGCGTATTTGCTCAGGGCGACCCTGCTTGGGGTGATGGCGCAGCGCCTAGGCCGAACGCTTTGCCCGCACTGCAAGTCAGAAACGGTCCCGGACCCAGCGGTCTGGGCCGAATTTATCGCGCCATTTAAATCCGCTGCGCCCGCCAAAATTTGCGAGCCCGTGGGCTGTGAAAAATGCCGCGACACGGGCTATTTGGGGCGTCAGGGCATTTACGAAGTGGTAGAACTAACCGACGAATTGCGCGCCATGATTCAGCCAGACCTGGATGCGGTGGCCCTTAAGAAAGCCGCCTGGTCCGCCGGTTCCCAGCCCCTGCGCCTAGCCGGGGCAGCCCGGGTCGCGCAGGGCTTGACCACCCTGGAGGAAGTCGGCACGGTGACGCCACCGCACTGATTTTCGGAGGGGCGCATGCCCTACAGTCCCTGGCTGGCTAGACAGGCTGCGCCTGATCACCTTGATTTGTCCGACGCCCGCATTCGGGCCGATTTCGCATCCCGCCCGGCATCGGAGGACGCGTTGTTTCGCGCCCTTCGCAACCAGGCCCGCGCGTGGCTGGCGCGGATTATTGTCAGTGAATTCGAACACCAGGTGCCCCTGGAAACCATCGGCCGCGCCCTGACGGTGCTGGGGGAAGCGGCGCTGGATCAGGCGATCGACTTTTATCGCGACGCCATGGCCGAACGCTTTGGCCAGCCCCGTGACAGCGAGGGCAACCGCATCGGCTTTTGTGCCCTGGGCATGGGCAAGATGGGTGGCTATGAGCTGAACCTGTCGTCGGATATTGACCTGATTTTTGTCTACGCCGCGGAGGGTGAAACCGACGGCCGCAGCCGCGTCAGCGCCGAAGAATATTTCGATCGTCTGTGTAAAAAAGTCACCCCTGCCCTGGATCGTCTGACGGCCGAGGGCCGTGTGTTCCGGGTCGATTTGCGCCTGCGCCCCTGGGGCAATTCCGGCGCCATCGCGCTGTCGAGCGAGCGCATGGAGGCCTATTACGAACAGCACGGTCGGCCGTGGGAGCGCATGGCGATGTTGCGCGCGCGCCCCGTCGCCGGTGATCGCGCGGTCGGCGAGCAACTATTGAGCGACCTGCGTCCCTTTGTGTACCGCCGTTACCTTGATTTTGGTGCGCTGGCGTCACTGCGTGAGCTAAAAAATCAGATTCGCCAGGAATCGGCGAAACGGGATTGGGAGCTGGACATCAAGCGCGGCACGGGCGGCATTCGCGAAGCCGAGTTTGTGATTCAGGTCGAGCAGCTCATCCACGGCGGTCGCCGCCCCCAGTGGCAAACCCAGTCCTGGTTTACGGCGCTGAATGCGGTACGCGACGACATTGCGCTGGACGCCGAGCAACTGGATGCGGACTACCGCTGGCTGCGCCATGTTGAGCACGGCATTCAGTGTTATGAGCTTGAGCAAACCCACCGCATGCCCAGTGAGCCCGAGCCGCAGGCGGCGCTGTCTGAAGCGCTTCGATTGCCGTTTGCGGAGATCGAGGCCCGGGTGGCCGCTGCCCGCGCCCGTATCCAAGCGGCGTTTGAGGGGGTGGTTGAGCTGGATGGCGCCCCTGCGCCCATTGAAGCGCCGACCACGGGGCCCTGGGCCGAGGCCCGGGAGTGGCTGGATCAGCACCTGAATCCGCGGCACTTGGATGATGCCGGTCGCGCGCGGCTGGCGACCTTTTTGAGTTGCGCCCAAGCGGAACTGGCAACCCGTGACGATGTGTCAGAGCTGGCACCACGGCCGATGCGTCTGGTGGTCGCGATTGCACGGCGTAGCGCCTATTTGGCGCTGCTGAACGAGACCGCCAATGCCCGGGCGCTGCTGTATCGCCTGTTGGCGAGCTCACAGTGGCTGGCCGACCAGGTCGCGGCGATGCCCGCGCTGCTCGATGAGTTGCTTGATATCCACGGGTTGCTGGCGCCGCCGGATCCGGACGCCATCGAAGCGGAGTTACGCCTTCGTTTGGCGAAGATCGACGACGATGAGGTATTTTTTAACCGACTTCGTGAATTTAAGGCTGCGCATGTGCTGCGAACCGCGGCCACGGAATTGCTTGGCGAGCGCGCCATCAACCACGCCAGTGACCACCTGACCTGGGTCGCTGAAAGCATTCTGCGGGCCTGCGTTGCCCGGGCCCATGCGTTGACGCAGGCCAAGCATGGCCGGCCGCTCGACATGGACGGCCAGCGCACGGACGAGGGCATTGCGGTCATTGGCTATGGCAAGCTGGGCGGGATCGAGCTGTCGTATGAGTCGGATCTGGATTTGGTGTTTGTGCACCGGATTGACGAGCAGGCCGACACCGATGGCGCCAAGCCCACGACCGGCCAGCAGTACCTGCAGCGCTGGGTGCGGCTGTTGCTGCAGATGCTCAATGTGCGCACCACGGCCGGGGTGCTATACGAGATCGACACCCGGCTGCGGCCCAGTGGTAGCAAGGGGTTGATGGTGGTTTCCCTATCCGGCTATGAGCGCTATTTGCAGGGCGAAGCCTGGACGTGGGAGCGCCAAGCCTTGGTACGGGCGCGCGCGGTGGCCGGTGACGCGGCTGTGGCTGCTGGATTTGATCGGGTGCGGGCCGCGGTGCTGTGCCACCCCCGGGATGCGTCGGCGCTGCGTGCGGATGTGCGCTCGATGCGGGCCAAAATGCGTGCGCATTTGAGCGCGTCAGACCCCGAAAAAGCCGATATAAAACACGCCTCTGGAGGTGTTGTTGATCTGGAGTTCATCGTACAATACCTGACCTTGCGCGATGCCCCATCGTGCCCGGCCCTGACACAATGGAGCGACAATTTGCGCCTGCTCGACACCCTGGCGGCCCACAAGGCCATGCCGGCGGAGCAAGCCCGCGCACTAACCGAGGCTTACCTGAGCCTGCGGACCGCCCAACACCGTCAGGCGCTGATGGCACCGTTTTCCGGGGCCGCGTTGGCAACCGCACAAGACTGCGTCCGGCGGGCCTGGGATGGCTGGCTGGGCGATGACAATACTAACGAGGCATAGCATGACCCCTTCATTTGCTGACCGTGATGGTCTGATTTGGTTTGACGGCGAGATGGTCCCGTGGCGCGACGCACGCGTTCACGTGTTGACCCACACCCTGCACTACGGACTGGGTGTGTTTGAAGGGGTGCGCGCGTATCAAACGTCCGAAGGGCCGGCGATTTTCCGCCTGCAGGCCCACACCGACCGGCTGTTTAACTCGGCCAAAATCCTGAATATGAACATTCCGTTCAGCAAAGACGAGGTCAACGAAGCGCAGATCGCTGCCGTTCGCGACAACAACTTGAACAGCGCATACCTGCGTCCGATGGCGTTCTACGGCGCCGAAGGCATGGGGCTGCGCGCGGATAACCTGAAAACGCATCTGATCGTCGCGGCCTGGGAGTGGGGCGCGTACATGGGCGAGGAAAATCTGACGCGCGGCATCAAGGTGCGCACGTCCAGCTACACCCGCCACCACGTCAACATTACCATGACCAAGGCCAAGGCTAACGGTAACTACATCAACTCGATGCTGGCGCTGCAGGAAGCCATCAGCGGCGGCGCGGACGAAGCCCTGTTGCTGGACAGCGAAGGCTATGTCTCCGAAGGCAGCGGCGAAAACTTCTTCATGGTGAAAAACAACACCATTTACACGCCCGAAGTGACCAACTGCCTGGACGGGATCACCCGTGCCACGGTCATCCAAATGGCCGAGGAAATGGGCTACCCGGTCGTCGCCAAGCGCATCACCCGCGACGAGGTGTATGTGGCCGACGAAGCCTTCTTTACCGGCACCGCAGCCGAGGTCACGCCTATCCGTGAACTCGACGGGCGCGAAATTGGCGAGGGCTCACGTGGCCCGGTTACGGAGCGTTTGCAAACGGCATACTTCGACGTGGTCCACGGGCGTGACAGCGCGCGTATGGACTGGTTGACGATCTGTAAGTAAATGAAAGTGATGCAGCTCCTGCCTGATCTAAATCAGGGAGGAGTTGAGCGCGGTACCATCGATATCTCGCGAGCGTTGACCGAGTCGGGTCACGAGTCCGTGGTGGTATCGGGCGGGGGACGACTGGTCGCGGAGCTCGAAGCGAAGGGTGCGCGGCCCATCACTATTCATC
>CAKZQE010000084.1 GCA_937139465.1 uncultured Gammaproteobacteria bacterium | reverse complement strand
CACATACCAGCGCATGCTGGACGCCGGCGACATCTTCCCCGATGCCGCTCAGGCCACCGCCGTCGGGATGCTTGATCAGCTGCGCTCGCGGCTAATTAACTTCACGCCAGCGCAGCCGGCCAAGGGCTTCGTTTCTAACCTTCTGGGTCGCTGGAAGCCCTTGCCCGCACCGGAGCCGGAAACTGGGCTGTATTTTTGGGGTGGGGTCGGCCGGGGCAAGACCTTCCTGATGGACCTGTTTTACGACAGCCTGCCCTTTGACGATAAAAAACGAATTCACTTTCACCGCTTCATGCTCCAGGTCCATTCCGAGCTTCGCGACCTGCAAGGCCAGGAAGACCCCTTGGAGCGCGTGGCTGATCGCCTTGCCGACACCATGCGTGTGCTGTGCCTTGACGAATTTATTGTTACTGACATCACCGATGCCATGATTCTGGCCAAGTTGTTTCGCGGCTTGTTTCGGCGTCAGGTTGCGCTGGTGACGACGTCCAACGTCGAGCCCAAATGGTTGTACAAGGACGGTCTGCAGCGCGCGTTATTCATGCCAGCGATCGATATGCTGTACGCCCACACCGAGGTCTTCAATCTGGACGGCGGAACAGACTGGCGGTTGCGGGTGCTCAATCAGGTCGATCTTTACCTCGATGCCAAGGCGCCGGATGTTGATGAGGCCTTGGCCGATGAGTTTGCCCAGTTAGCACCTGCCGGTGTGACTCGCGGGGGTGTGCTTGATCTGAATAGTCGCCAATTTAACTACCGCGCCATTAGCGACGACGTGGTGTGGTTCGATTTTAGCGAGCTGTGCCAAGGGCCGCGCTCGACCGCGGACTACATTGAAATTGCAAAACGCTTTCACGCGGTTGTGGTGTCCGATGTTCCGGTGTTGACCGATGTGCTGGACGACGCAGCACGCCGTTTCGTCAATTTTGTGGACGAAGTGTATGATCGCAACGTGAAGCTTATTTTGAGCGCCGAGGCCCCCCTGTTGGCGCTCTATCAGGGCACCCGCGTGTCATTTGAGTTCGATCGAACGGTGTCTCGGCTGACTGAAATGCAGAGTCAAGAGTATTTGGCTCAACCGCATTTGCCATGAGGGGTTGATAAGATACCCAAAGCTCTCTAGAATCCGCCCCCTCGTTAATGGGGTGCGCCCCACAAGCAGCAGCAGGAATTATGAAGACTTTCAGCGCCAAAACAGAAGAAGTCAGCCGCGAATGGCTGGTAGTGGACGCGGCGGGCCAGACTCTAGGTCGTCTAGCGACCGAGATTGCGCGCCGTCTGCGGGGCAAGCACAAGCCCGAATACACCCCTCACGTAGACACCGGTGATTACATCGTCGTCGTCAATGCAGAGCAGGTCGCAGTGACTGGCCGCAAGACAACCGACAAAATGTACTACCACCACACAGGATTCCCGGGCGGCTTGAAAGAAGCCTCGTTCGAGCAGTTGATCGAACGTCGCCCCGAGAAAGTGATCGAGCTTGCCGTTAAGGGCATGCTGCCTAAGAACCCCCTAGGTCGCGCCATGTATCGCAAGCTTAAAGTTTACGCCGGTGCGGAACATCCCCACGCGGCCCAAGAGCCGAAGCCTCTGGCTCTGTAAGGAACGAATATGTCAGCGATTCAGAACTACGGCACTGGCCGACGCAAGACCTCAGCCGCACGCGTATTTTTGCGCCCCGGTAACGGCACTATCACCATCAACCAGCGTCCGCTGGACGTTTACTTCGGTCGTCAGACTGCTCGCATGATCGTGCGTCAGCCGCTGGAACTGGTTGGTATGTTGGACAAGCTTGACGTGTACTGCACGGTCAAGGGCGGCGGCGGCTTCGGTCAGGCCGGTGCAATTCGTCACGGCATCACACGTGCCCTGATGGAAATGGACGAAACCTTGCGTCCGGCTCTGCGTAAAGCAGGCTTCGTTACCCGTGACTCGCGCATGGTTGAACGTAAGAAAGTCGGCTTGCACAAAGCACGTAAGCGTCCCCAGTACTCGAAGCGTTAATTCGTTTCAGGGACACAAAGCCCGGCAATGTCCGGGCTTTTTTGTGCCCGCTGTTCTTTGGCCGCAGTTTAATTATTCCATTTTGGTCTAACACGGTCGGTTTCGGGCTGTTTTGCAAGCATTTGGTTATACCCAAAACTTGATTACCCGCGTGCGAAACCCTATTCTTTGCGCGGATTTTTATATCGCAACCTTTACTTTTCTAGAGGACCCAGCATGTCCGACTCCACTGTAGCGTCAGCGCCTGATGATCAGACGGTCAACCCAGGTCGACGCAAATTCTTAGTGGCCGCTACCTCGGCCATGGGCGCCGTGGGCGCCGTTGCCGTAGCGACACCTTTTGTGGGTTCTTGGAACCCCAGCGCCAAGGCCAAAGCTGCCGGTGCTCCGGTGCGTGTTGACGTCAGCAAGGTCCGCGCGGGCGAACAGATTCGTGCCGAATGGCGTGGTAAGCCGGTGTTCGTATTGCGCCGCACGGACGCCAACTTGGCGTCGTTGGATGCGCTGGATGAGCGCGTAGCCGATCCGCAGTCTGCGAATGACCAGCAGCCGTCGTATGTCGATAGCAAAACGCGCTCGATCAAGCCTGAAATCTTTATCACCGTGGGTATTTGTACACACCTCGGCTGTTCGCCCCAGTTCCGACCCGAAGTCGGTCCGGCTGATTTGGGCGCTGATTGGCAGGGCGGTTATTTTTGCCCCTGCCACGGTTCGAAGTTCGACCTGGCGGGTCGTGTATACAAGGCGGTACCCGCGCCACTGAACTTGGTCGTGCCGCCGCACCGTTACGAAACAGATTCAATTGTCGTGATTGGCGAAGATGAGGGTGTTGCATAATGGGTTTGCGTAAAAGCACAGCGACCGGCGTTCTTGGCTGGATTGACGAACGTCTCCCGGTGGTGGACGCCTGGGATAAGCACTTGGGCAAGTACTACGCGCCCAAGAACTTTAACTTTTGGTACTTCTTTGGCTCACTCGCATTGCTGGTTCTGGTTAACCAGATCGTGACGGGCATCTGGCTGACCATGAGCTACGAGCCCAGCGCCGAGGGTGCATTTGCTTCGGTTGAGTACATCATGCGTGATGTCGAATTTGGGTGGTTGATTCGCTACCTGCACTCGACTGGTGCCTCGGCGTTTTTCGTGGTGGTTTACCTGCACATGTTCCGTGGCTTGCTATACGGCTCCTACCAAAAGCCCCGTGAGCTGATTTGGCTGTTCGG
The DNA here is from genome assembly GCA_937139465.1 of uncultured Gammaproteobacteria bacterium. GTDB lineage: Bacteria > Pseudomonadota > Gammaproteobacteria > Pseudomonadales > Litorivicinaceae > Litorivicinus. The sequence continues at coordinate 11,208 of CAKZQE010000084.1, read as the reverse complement.
TATGGCCATCTACCTGGCGCTGATGGCGGAAGCCTTTATGGGTTACCTGTTGCCCTGGGGTCAGATGTCATATTGGGGTGCACAGGTCATCGTGTCCTTGTTTGGCGCAATCCCTGTGGTGGGTGCTGATCTGGCGCAGTGGATTCGTGGTGACTACCTGATCTCAGGTATCACGCTGAACCGCTTCTTTGCGTTGCACGTCATCGCACTGCCGTTCGTGATCGCCGGTCTCGTGGTGTTGCACATCTTGGCGCTGCACGAAGTGGGCTCCAACAACCCCGATGGCATCGACATCAAGGATAACAAAGACGAGAACGGTAAGCCGCTGGATGGCATTCCCTTCCACCCTTACTACACCGTCAAAGACATTGCGGGCGTGGCCGTGTTCCTGTTCGTATTCAGCCTGGTGGTGTTCTTCTTCCCAGAAATGGGCGGTTACTTCCTCGAGTACGCAAACTTTGAGCCGGCGAACCCGCTGAAGACACCTGAGCACATTGCGCCGGTGTGGTACTTCACGCCGTTTTACGCGATTCTGCGTGCGATCACCTTCCCGATGTTCGGCTTGGACGCGAAGTTCTGGGGCGTGGTGTTCATGGGGGCGGCCATTGCTGTGCTGTTCGTGTTGCCGTGGCTTGATCGGTCGCCGGTACGCTCGATGCGCTACAAGGGCTGGATCTCGCGGGTCTGGTTGGCTGTATTTGCCGTCTCGTTCGTGATCTTGGGTGTGTTGGGTGCGATCCCCTCATCACCGGGTCGCACGGCGCTGGCGCAAGCCTGCACGCTGCTGTATTTCGCTTACTTCATCCTGATGCCTTGGTACACGCGGATGGAAAAATGTAAACCTGTTCCGGAAAGGGTGACTGGCTGATGATCAAAGGACTTTTATTGGCGCTGACCTTGGTGTCAGGCGCCGCAATGGCCGCCGGTGGCTCTACCTATCCGCTCGATTCGATCGACACGGACCCGACGGATCAGCCGTCCCTGCAGCGTGGATTGGCGACGTACATGCAGTACTGCGCTGGCTGCCACAGCATGGAATACCAGCGCTACGAGCGTACGGCTAAAGACCTTGGCATCCCGAATGCCCTGTTCGAAGAGCACCTGTTGCCCGGCCACCAGAAGATCGGTGACCTGGGGACGATCTCAATGCCTGCGGATGCTGCCGGTGAATGGTTCGGTGCACCGCCGCCGGATCTGACATTGGCCACCCGTAAGCGTGGCAACGATTGGGTCTACACCTATCTGAAGACCTTCTACACCGACCCGTCGCGTCCGCTGGGCGTGAACAACTTGGTGTTCGCTAAGGTCGGCATGCCGCACGTGTTGCAGCCGCTGCAGGGCGAGCAACGCCTGGTGTGCAAGAACGCACCGGTCAAAGAAGGCGGTGTGGTTAAGACTGACCCCTTGACGGGTAACCCAATCCTGGAAGACCAGTGCGGTGTTCTGGAAGTGGTCGAGGGCTCAGGTCAGCTGTCAGCGGACGAATACGATCGCGTGATTTATGACCTCGTCAACTACATGGCCTACGTGGCCGAGCCGAGTCGTGTGAGCGCTGAGCGCATCGGGATGTACGTTTTGTTGTTCCTGTTCGTGTTCTTCATCGTGGCTTACTTGCTCAAGCGTGAGTACTGGAAAGACGTTCACTAAAGCGCATTTAGTTTGATCGACCCCCGTGGGAGCGCCCGCGGGGGTTTTTGTATTTTAAGGAGAGACCCCACATGACCGTGGTCACCAAACGTTCCTCAATGACCTTTTTCTCCGACCCGACGGACATCTTGTCCCACCGTGTGCGCATGGTGTTGCACGAGAAAGGCGTGACCGTCGAAATCATCGACTGTGACCCTGAAAACGTTCCGGACGAAGTGCGTGAGCTGAACCCATACGGCAAGTTGCCGACCTTGGTTGACCGCGACCTGTCCCTGTTTGAAGCCAACGTGATGATGGAGTACCTCGACGAGCGTTTTCCCCATCCGCCGTTGTTGCCTGTCTATCCCGTAGCCCGTGCCAACAGCCGTCAGATGATCACGCGGATTGATCGTGAGTGGACGTCATTGGCCCGTGTAATTGTGAAAGAGCAAACTGGCAAGCGTGTCGACACTGCCCGTAAGGCCTTGCGTGACTCGATCATCGCCACTAACGGCATCTTTGAAGAGAAGCCGTACTTCATGAGCGATGACTTTAGCTTGGTTGACTGCGCAGTTGCCCCGATTTTGTGGCGAACTGAGCTGCTGGGATTGGATTTACCGGCTAAGAGCACCGTGGCGATCCGTGAATACGGTGAGCGCGTGTTTGGTCGCGAGTGCTTCCAGTTGTCCATGTCGGAAGTTGAAGCGGAAATGCGCGACTAGCCATGCAGTCCTCACGCCCTTACTTATTGCGCGCCCTCCACGAGTGGATGCTCGACAATGATGCGACCCCGCACGTCTTGGTGGATGAAACCCAGTACGGTGTGCAGGTGCCTCAGGGGTACGGTCAGGATGGCATGGTGGTGCTCAGTATTTCGCCGTCCGCGGTACGGGACCTGAGCATTACCAACACGGATTTGAGCTTCTCTGCGCGTTTTGCCGGCAAGCCGGAAAACGTGTGGGTGCCGATGTCTGCGGTGAAGGGGATTTTCAGCAAGGAAACGGGCGAGGGCATGCAGTTCTTGACCGAACCGGGCGATGCCCCGGCCTCGCTGTCGCCGGACGATGAGCCCGGCCCTGGGTCGACAGGTGACGGGCCGGACGACACACCACCGGCAACCCCGTCCGGGTCAAAGCGACCCGGGCTTCGGATCGTTCGTTAGTCGATTCGCTCGAACAGCGCAACAATACGTTCAACGCCGCCCACACTCTGTGCAGCGGCGGTCACCACGGCGATTTCTTCGGCCGTTAGAAAGCCCAGTAAATACACCGTGCCATCCTCTGTCGTCACCTTGGTGCGCCGTGCCAGCGAGAATCCCGCCTCTTTGGCCAGTGCAGTGTTGATCGCCGCGGTCAGGTAAGCATCGTTGGCCCGAACCCCAAAGCTGGTTGCCCCTGCGACCGTCAATGCGTTCTCAACTTTCTTGACGCCGCGAACCTCGGCGGCCACCGCTTGCGCCGCCTGCTGCGTGGCCTGGTCTGGTACCTGACCGGTCAGCAGTGATGTGCCGTTAAAGGTGGTGACTGAAATGTGCGACTGCTTCAGCACCTCCGAGGTTTTGTTCAGGTTGACCGCCGTGATTTCTTCAATCAGCTGGTCGCTGACATAGCCGCCGAAGGTGCGATTGCCGATATTGGGCTGAATCGGTTCGTCTACGATGCTGCTAACGACGGTGGTGCAGCCGCCCATTAATAGGGTGCTGGATACGAGGGTGGCGCTTAACAATTTTTTCATGGGTTACCCGAACAGTTGCGATTCGATGGATTGGATGAGCAAGTTTAGGGTCAGCAGTTGCAGCTCCGCCACCCCCGATGGGGTGACACTGGGAAGTCGCAGTTCCTGATCTTCAAACCCGCTGAGGGACGAGATCTGGCCGCCTTCGCGTTGGCTAAGCAAGATCACGCCGATGTCTTGGTCGTGGGCGGCGAGCACGGCTTTCATAAGTGCCGGCTCGCTCCCAGTGGTGCTTAGGATCACCACAAGGTCAGTTTCGCGTCCCATTGCCCTGATCTGGTGTGCAAAGACGTTGGCCGACCCGTGGGCGGTGGCAACGGCGTTGATCAGGTGGGTGTCGTTGTTCAGGGACATGGCGGGCAGCGACGGGCGCTCACGGTCCAAGCGGTGATTAAGGTGGGTCGCGAACATTTGACCAAGGGCGCCGGCGGTGCCGGTGCCGCAAATCAGAATGCGGCCATCACTCAGCAGCGTCTGCGTCAGGCGCGTGGCGATTTGGGCGATACTGGCGGCGTGTTCGGCTTGCAAGGCGGTGACCGCCTGTTGATGCTCAGCGAGGCTCTGGGCTATGCGCTCCAGCATGGTTAGTCGTCCATTTCAAAGGCGTTGGTGATCCAGCGGCAGCGAAACGCAGGGGCGCCGCCGCAAACGCCTACGGTATCAAAGCGCACCGGCTTGTCGGTAGGATTATTTGCCAGCCAAAACTGAGCACAGGCGCGCAGCCGTCGTCGTTTGTGGCGGTCAACGCTTTCCACGGCGCGGGTCAATCGCTGACGGTAGCGGACCTCGACCATGACGATGGTCTCGGGCGTTTCCAGCACCAAATCAATTTCGCCCATGCGGCAGGCGTAGCGGCGATGGCGAATGCGAACGCGCCGCCGGGTTAGCTGCTCGGCCAACCAGCGCTCCGCCGCAAGACCGATGTCAGTCGTCAAAGTCCAAAGCCGGCGCTTGATTCACGGGAAGGTCGCCAAATCCTGCGGTCACGGAGCCGAGTGCGTTGTCCACCGGCGGTGTGGGCCGATCCAGCGGTGTGAACCCGTCCGCGCCCAGCCGCGCTGGGGTCAGGGTCCGGCCAATGCGCTCGCCCTCAAGTGACCAGGTGCCGGTGCGTCCAGATACGGTGTCGCCGGTATCAAGGTGTGCCATTTGCGTGGCCAGTGTCCAGGCATCGCGCCCCAGTTCAAACAGCACGTTCGAGTCCCCTAGGCTGTCTAATTGCCATGGCATGGCGACCAGGTTGGCCCCAACCAGATCGCCGCGCACCAGATCTAAGTCCCGGTCCAGCGCGGCGTCGGCCACCCACACCGGCAAGTCGCCGGCGTAATAGAACGCCAGTAAGGGTTTCAGCTGGGCGGCGGTGACCGCGTCACCGTAGAGGTACACGGCGCTCAGATCCGCGCGTCTACGCGGGGTGAATTCCAACTCAGTGTTGAGCACCCGCTGCAGCTGTTGTTTGCGCGCTTGGCTGTCGGCGATTCCGGTAACGCTGGCAACCACTTGGCGCTGATCGTCGTTTAGGTAGGGAGCGATGATGGCGGCTTGGCCGGTTTGCTCGCTCCACTGCTGCTGGAAGGCGGTGGCGACGCGGGTGCCGATCTCGTCCCCCGGCACCAGCACGATCGGTCGCCGAGTGTCTTCAGGTGCCTGCAGCATGATGCGCGCGGCATCGGCGGCGGCGTCCTCGGGCGCGAGTCCCATTTGTGCCAGCGGCGCGGTGTTGGTGGATTCGACGTCACTGTAATTCAAGGTTAGCAGTGGGATGTCGCGGGCGATGGTGATGGCTTGATTGACTTCGCCTTTCGGCAACGGGCCGACAATCAGATCAACCTGTTGCGCGGTCAACTCAGCGATCGCCGCGGCTGGGCCTTGTTGGCCGTCGGCCACGATAAGCGTGATGTCCCGTTGCTTCAGTTGCTCGCTCATGATGCCGTCGAGCAGGTTCGCGCCGACCTGAACCAGCGGGCCGGACAGGGGCAATATCACGCCAATTCGCCGCGGCGTTGACCAGCCGCGGGCCAGCAGGGCTTCGGCCTCCGCCGGCAGCACCAGCATGGCTGGGTGGTCGGGCCACACGGCGCGCCAATCTCTGACGGCAGCGGGATCTCCGGTCTGGGTGGCTTGGGCGAGGGCAATCCAGCCGCTGACCGTATCATCGCCGAGTATCGCCAAATCGCTGTTCAGCTGGGCGCGTGCCCACAGGTCCCCCAGCCAGCGCCCGGTGGCGTCTGGCGGGGTCAGGCTAATGATCTCGATCAGACTGGCCATCGCGCCCCGGGGGTCGCGGTTGCCGTCTTGGGCTTGAACCTTGAGCGCCAGGAGTGCGGCACGGTCGTCGTCACTCGTGGGCGCTTGTTCCAGTGCCGTTTGTATTAAGTCAGTGGCGCCCGCGTAGTCGTTGGTGCCAATCAGAGCTGTGGCGACTTGCCGCACGACTTGGATGTATGGCGTGCCCAGAGCCGGGTCGATGGGCACCTGTGCCGCCAAGGCCACTGCTAATGAGTATTGCCCGGCGCGGTTCAGTGCCCTGAGCTGAGTCGCCAGTTGCAAAGCCTGTTCGGCGCCGGTTAATTGCGTCAGACTGGCCAGCTCTGCATCCAGCGGCGACGGCGGTGTCGAACCCGGGCCACTTGCACACCCTCCCAGCAGCAGGGCCACAAGGCCAGTCGCCAGCCAAAGGCGGCATTGGATGCCATGATTTTTAGGAGCTTTCATCGTTGCAAATTCCAGAGCGTTTGGTCGCGCGCGGGCCAATTGATCCCGCAATTTACGTGGTCTCCACCCCCATCGGCAACCTCGGGGATCTGACCCTTAGGGCGCTGCGGGTTCTGTCATCGGTTGAAATCGTACTGGCTGAGGACACCCGGCGGGCGCGCCAGCTGATGACCGCCTATGGGTTGAACCCGCGCCTGATCGCGGTGCACCAGCACAACGAGGCTCGCCTGGCACCTGAGTTGGTGGCCCAGGCCCGGGATATGCCCCTGGCTCTGGTTAGCGACGCAGGCACGCCGCTGCTGTCCGACCCGGGTCTGCCGTTGGTGCGCGAGGCCATTGCCCAGGGCGTTCCGGTGATTCCGATACCCGGGGCATCGGCCTTGCTGGCCGCCACCGTGGTGTCAGGCTTTGCCATGGACCACCTGCAGTTCCTAGGGTTTCTGCCGCATAAGGGCAGCGGCCGGCGCGAGCGCCTGGAACGCGGCGAGCGGTCAGGTGGCGCCATGGTGTTGTATGAGTCTGCCAATCGGATGCCGCTGCTGATTCGTGACCTGGTCGATCAGTGCGGGGCCGATCGCAAGGTCGCCTTTTGCCGCGAGATGACTAAGTTGCATGAGCAGGTCTGGCACGGCGAAGCGGGGGCGGCGCAGGCTTGGTATGAGAGCAGTAGCGATCATGGCCGTGGTGAGTACGCGGTGGTGGTTAGCGCCGGCGAGCGCCAGGGCAGCGACATTGACCAGCTCCGGGTTTTAAAGGCCTTGGCCAAGGCGTTGCCGCCGTCAAAAGCGGCAAAGGTGGCGGCTGAAATTACCGGCGGCTCCCGGCGCGAGCTATTTGAGATGATCGAGTCCTTGCAAGACGAGGACAAAGGCTAGACACTCCGCGCCGAAGACGACTGGACAGTCGCCGGCCTTCGGGCGGGAGGAAAGTCCGGGCTCCACAGAGCGAAGTGCCAGGTAATGCCTGGGGGGCGTGAGCCCACGGAAAGTGCCGCAGAAAATATACCGCCTTCGGGTAAGGGTGAAATGGTGCGGTAAGAGCGCACCGCGTCCCTGGTAACAGCGGATGGCAGGGTAAACCCCACTTGGAGCAAGACCAAATAGGGATCCGTCGGCGTGGCTCGCGCTGGATCCGGGTAGGTTGCTTGAGCACGTCAGCGATGACGTGCCTAGATGAATGACTGTCCTCGACAGAACCCGGCTTATAGGTCGTCTTCACCTAATTTCTGAAAAAAAGCTTCCCCTCGAAGCCACTTTCACCCTGCGCCGTAAGTCATTGATTTTGCGAATTTGGGCGCGTTATCTCGGGCATCTGTACATAACGACAGTTCGCCTAACTACCTGAAAACTAACGTGTTTATTGCCGTGTACCGGTCTCCAACCTCGGTTGACCGGGCCTAGTGCCGTCTCTAGACTTCGTTGGTGGGAAATTTTGGGAAAAAGTGTCGAAAAGTGAATTTTTGACCAACGCAGTGGGTTTTTAGGGCGGCATGTTCAGAGGCATAACGCAGATCAACTTAGACGCCAAGGGGCGTCTGGCCATTCCGACGCGGTTCCGCGACGTGATTGAGCAGCGTTGCGCCCAGAAAATGGTGTTGACGGTTGATCACCGCGAGCGCTGCCTGTTGCTTTACCCGGCGCCGGATTGGGCCAACGTCGAATCGCAAATTAATGCCATGCCCAATCACACCAAGGCCGCCCGCCGCCTGCAGTACATGATGGTGGGTCACGCGACAGACATGGACCTGGATGGGTCCGGCCGGATCATGGTGCCTGCGCTGTTGCGTGAGCATGCGCGGCTGGAAAAGCGCGTGGTGATGATGGGGCAAAATTCACGTTTCGAGATTTGGTCCGAGTCGCTGTGGCAGGCCAAAACCGAAGCCTACCTGGCCGATGACGAAGACGACGGTGATGCGTTGGCTGGGTTTACGCTGTGACGGCACACGTCAGCGTTCTGCTCCAGGAAACCGTGGATGCCATGGTCACCGACACCGATGGTTTGTACGTTGACTGCACCCTCGGGCGCGGCGGCCATACGGCGTATTTGCTGAGCCTCTTGGGGCCGGGTGCGCGTGTCATTGGGTTTGACCGCGACCCCGATGCGATTGACGCCGTGCGCGAACGCTTCGCCGGTGATCACCGGTTCACCGCGGTTCACCGCCCATTCGCTGATTTGTCAGAGACATTGGATGAGCTGGGGGTGAGTGGTCAGGTCGACGGCGTGATGGCCGACCTTGGTGTGTCGTCACCGCAGCTTGACGTGGCTGAGCGTGGTTTCAGTTTTCAGGTTGACGGCCCGCTGGATATGCGCATGGACCCCAGCCGCGGTCAGTCCGCTGCTGAATGGTTGGCCACCGTCAAGCACCCTGATTTGGCCCGAGCGCTGCGCACCTTGGGTGACGAAGCCCACGCCTCACGCATTGCCACGGCGATACTCGAGGCCCGTGCGACAGCGCCGATCGAGCGCACCTTGCAGCTGGCCTCCATCGTCAAGGCGGCGCACCCGCGTTGGGAGCCCGGCCGCCACCCAGCGACTAAGACCTTTCAGGCAATCCGTATTGCGGTCAACGCCGAGCTTGAGCAGATCGACGCGGTGTTGCCGCAGATCCTCGCGGTTATGAAGCCGGGCGGGCGCATGGCGGTGATTAGTTTTCACTCCCTGGAAGATCGCCGCATCAAGCGATTTATCCGCGACCAGGCCAATCCGCCGGGTGACCCCCTCGGTTTTTTGCCGCAACCGCCGCCACGGGTGAAGCCACTGGGTAAAGCCATTCGTCCGAGTGCCGTTGAAATTGACGCCAACCCGCGCGCGCGCTCCAGCGTGCTTCGTGTGGCCGAGAAATGCGCGGTGTCGGCATGAAAGCGCTGTTTTTCGAGGCGGTGGCAGTGCTGATCGGGTTGCTGGTTAATCGCCAGGTCGTGTCGCTGACATTGATGGTGTTGGTCGTGCTCGCCAGTGCGGTTGCGGTCAATTACACCACCCACGAAACGCGGTTGTTGTATCAGACTCAGCAAACGCAGTTTGCAACCATTCAAACCTTGCAAAACGAGCGCTCGCAGCTGGGGCTGGAAGTTGGAGCCTTGGCTTCTCACGCGCGCTTAGATGCGTGGGCGCGGGCCTCGGGTTTTGAAGTCGCCAGTGAGCATGAGGTGCTGACATGGTAGCGCGCACGGCGGCTTCGATTTGGCGCCTACGGGTAGCCTACATCGCCCTGTTGTGCCTGGTGGTGGCAATCGTGTCGCGGCTGTATGTGTTGCAGGTGTCAGACCAGCAGCGCCTGCGATCTTGGGGCGAGCAGATCAGCGTACGCAAGGAAGTCGTCCCGGCCTTTCGCGGCTCGATCACGGACCGCAACGGCCGCCCCCTGGCGATGAGCACTCCGGGTATGTCGTTGGCAGTTGATCCCAGCAAGGCGCCGCCGGCGGGTGAGTGGTTGTCCCTGGTCGCCGAGGAAGCGGGCGTTGATATGACCCGGCTCGCGGCTCGCCTTGAAAAGGCCGAGGGTCGACGCTTTATGTACATTCGCCGCAACATGACGCCTGAACATGCCAGTCGCGTTATGGACCTGGGCGTGCCCGGGGTGACCGCGTCGCGCGAGGCGCGTCGGTTTTATCCGGCGGGTGAAGCGGCGGCCCACGTCGTCGGCTTTACCGATGTGGATGACCGCGGCCGAGAAGGGCTGGAGCTGGCGTTCGACGACTTTATGTCTCCCAAGCAGGGCAGTCGATGGGTGCTGGTTGACCGTCCGCAAAAAGCCGTGCGCTACCTGCCGGGTGGCGAGAGCGAAGCCTTCGGTCACGATATTCAGCTGACGCTGGATTTGGACATGCAGTACGCCACCTACAAGGCCTTAAAGGCGGCAGCGATTAAAACCCGCAACAGCGCCGGCAGTGCGGTGGTGATTGATGCGCGCACGGGCGAAGTCTTGGCGGCGGCGTCATTCCCCAGTTTCAACCCAAATGAAATCAGCACGCGCACCCCCGAGCGCACGCGTCCGCGTTTCGTCGCCGATTTGTTTGAGCCTGGGTCCGCGATTAAGCCGTTCACGATCGCGCTGGCGCTGGAGCAGGGTAAGCTCGGCCTGAACGAGGTCATCCAAACCCCCAAGCTTTACAAAGTCGGCCGTAAGACCATCAGTGGTCCCCGCGACTACGGTGAGCTCGACCCGGCTGGGATCATTAAAAATTCATCCACCGTCGGCACCGCTAAGGTTGCGCTGCGCTTGGAGCCGGGTGATTTGGCCGATCGTTTGCGCATGGCGGGCTTTTCACAGGATGTCGGGCTGTCGTTGCCAGCCGAAGCAGCGGGTCGCTTGCCGTCGCCAAAGCGCTGGAGCGAGATCGAGCAGGCCACCTTGGCCTATGGCTATGGTCTAAACACCAACGTATTGCAGTTGGCGCGAGCCTACACCGTGTTCGCCAATGACGGCGAAATGCGCAGCATACAACTGGTGCGCGGCTTGCCGCCGGCGGACCCGGTGCGTGTCTTTCAGCCGGGCATCGCGCCCGAGGTGCTGGCCATGATGGGCCTGGTCACGGAGCAGGGCGGCACGGCCACCCAAGCCAAGATTCCAGGCTATAGCAGTGCGGGTAAAACCGGCACGGCGATTAAAGCCGGTGTTGGCGGGTATTCGGAAGAGGCTCGACGTTACGACGCCAGCTTTACTGGATTGTTCCCGGCGTCCAACCCACGTTTGATCGTGTCGGTTGTGATGCACGACCCCAAAGGTGATCAGTTCTACGGTGGTAACACGGCGGCGCCAGCCTTTGCCGACATCACCCGTGAGGCGGCGCGGATCCTGAATATTCGTCCCGATCAGGTCGATGGTTTGGTGGCCAAGGTGGTTAAGCCATGAAGCTGACTGACCTGTGGCCGGATTACGCTGGCGACAACAACCCTGAGGTTAATGGCCTGACGCTGAACAGCCGCGCGGTCACCCCGGGCATGGCGTTTTGTGCCGTCAGCGGCGCTCAAAGCGACGGCCATGATTTCGTCGATGCCGCCATCGCCGCCGGCGCCTGTGTGGTGTTTGCTGAGCGAGCGCTGGATGTGTCGGTGCCGACGGTCGTCAGCCCCCAGTTGCGCTTTGAGCTCAGTGCCTTAGCCGGGCGATTTCACCAGCAGCCCAGTGAG
>CAKZQE010000083.1 GCA_937139465.1 uncultured Gammaproteobacteria bacterium | reverse complement strand
AACTCCTGTGGACCCGACGCGGCATAGAGCCTGGCAAGGGCAAATGGGCCTTTCCCGCCGGGTTCGTCGAGTGCGGTGAGTCCCTGCAGCAGGCCGCGGCCCGGGAATTGAAGGAAGAGACCACCATCGACCTGGACCCCAACCAGCTGCGTGATCACATTTACCGCTATCGCGACGCCGATGCCGCGCGTCACCTGATGCGTGTGGCCGCGGGCCTGGATTCGCTGGTGCTGGGTGAACCGCAGATTTTTGGTCAGCTCAAAACTGCCATGGCCGTGGCCAAAGCCAACGGCCACCTTGGGCCCAGCATGCACCACCTGTTGCAGCGCGTGTTTGGTGCTGCGAAAAAAGTGCGCACGCAAACGGACGTCGGCAAAGAGCCGGTGTCGGTCGCCTTTGCCGCGGTGCGCTTGGCCGAGCGGGTGTTTGATAGCCTTCAAGACTGCAACGCGGTTTTGCTCGGGGCCGGTGAAACCTGTGCCCTGGTCGGGCGGCATCTGCGTCAGCGCGGCGTCGATCAGCTGCGGGTGGTCAATCGCTCGATGCCCCGTTGCCGCGAGGTCGCCTCGGAGCTCGACGCACAAGCGCTGCCACTGAACCAGCTCGGCGAGGCGCTGATACACGCTGATTTGCTGGTCTGCTCGACGGCGGCCCCCTTGCCACTGGTGGGCAAAGGGATGGTTGAGCGCGCACTGAAAGCCCGTCGTCGCCGCCCGATTATGATTGTTGACGTCGCCGTCCCCCGGGACGTCGAGCCCGAGGTCGACGAGTTGGCGGACGTTTACCTGTACACCGTCGACGACCTGCGAGCGGTGATTGATCAAGGCAAGGCTAAGCGTGCTGAAGCCGGCAGCCGTGCTGAGCTGATCATTGATGCCGAGTTGGAAAGCCTGGCCCATGATGCGGCGGTGCGCGATGCCGGACGTCACGTGGCGACCCTGCGCAAGCGCGGCGCAAGCCAAGCCGAAGTGGCGCTGACCAAAAGTTTGGCCCGGTTGCGCAAGGGCGAATCACCGGAATTGGTGCTGGCGCGCATGGCCCACGAGCTGACCCAAAAACTGCTGCATGAACCCTCACTTGGACTGCGCGATGCAGCCGGCCACCCCGAACAATTGGCCCAGGCACTCAAAGTGCTGGGACTGGATAAGGAAGACAGGGATTGAACCCCGGAATTGAACGCCGCCTGGAAGGGCTACTCGACCGATTTGAAGAACTCCAAGCTTTGATGTCCGACAGTGACGTCATGAGCGACGCCTCGAAGTTTGCCACCCTCGGCCGCGAGTACGCCGAGCTCGAGGGCCCGGTTAAGGTCTACCAGCGTTGGCGCACCGTGGCTGACGACTTGGAGCAGGCCCAGGCCTGGTTAACCGAGGATGACCCGGACCTAAAGGCGATGGCCAGCGAGGAGTTGCCCGGCCTAAAAGCACAGGTTAGCGAGCTGGAAGACGAGCTGACGCGATCCCTGTTGCCGAAAGATCCAGACGATAAAAAAGACATTTACCTTGAAATTCGCGCCGGAACCGGCGGCGACGAAGCGGCCCTGTTTTCGGGCGATTTGTTTCGGATGTACGCCAAATACGCCGAGGCCCAGCGCTGGAAAATTCAGGTTATGAGCGAGTCACCCGGCGAGATGGGCGGGTACCGCGAAGTGGTCGCCAAGATTTCAGGTAATGATGTCTATGCTCGCTTGAAATTCGAGTCCGGCGCCCACCGCGTGCAGCGCGTGCCGGCCACCGAGAGCCAGGGCCGCATTCACACCTCCGCCTGCACCGTGGCGGTATTGCCTGACGCCGGCGAGGTCGACGAGGTCGCCTTCAGTAAGGACGAGCTGCGCATCGATACCTTCCGCTCGTCCGGCGCCGGTGGTCAGCACGTCAACACCACCGATTCGGCGATCCGAATTACTCACCTGCCCACAGGCGTCGTTGTGGAATGCCAAGACGAACGCTCCCAGCATAAGAACAAAGCTAAGGCGTTGTCGATGCTACAAAGCCGGTTGAACCAGGCCGCCAAGGATTCTGCCCACGCCGAGCAGTCCGCGGCACGCAAAAGCTTGGTCGGCTCCGGTGACCGCAGTGAGCGCATTCGTACCTATAACTTTCCCCAGGGTCGCGTCAGCGATCACCGCGTCAACGTGACGCTGTACAAGCTGGCCGAAGTCATGGAAGGCGACTTGGATCCCTTGCTCGACCCGCTGCTGAGTGAGTACCAAGCCGAACAGTTGGCCAGTCTCTCGGGCGAATGACCCTCGGTCAGGCGCTTGTTGATGCGGCCGCGGCGCTGTCGCATCTGGATGACCCCCGCAGGGAAGCACGCTATCTGGTGATGGCGGTTGCCGCCGTCGATCAGGTCGCCCTGATGCTCCATCCGGAGCAAGCAATCGATCGGGTCGCCTTTGCGGCGGCGTTACAGCGCCGTGCTGCCGGTGAGTCCCTGGCCAGTGTCTGTGGCAGCGCGCACTTTTTTGATCGCGAACTGGCCGTCGGGCCGGGGGTGCTGATTCCGCGTGCTGACAGTGAAACCGTGGCTCAGGTGACCCTCGGCCCGGGGCCGATTTTGGACCTGGGCACGGGCTCAGGCGCTCTGGCTGACGCGTTGAAACGACTGCACCCGAAGCGGTTAGTGCTGGCCATTGAGCGCTCGCCCATGGCGTTGTCCTATGCTCGGCGAAATGTGCGTGGTGTTAGCTTAGTCCGTGGGTCATGGCTGGATGCCGTGGCAGCGCAGTGCATTGGCACCATCGTCGCCAATCCCCCCTACATCGACGCGGATGAGCCCGAGCTGGGCGGTGACGGCGTGACCCATGAGCCCCGAGATGCGCTGGTTGCCGGCGAGCATGGCCTGGCGGATTTGCATGCGATTATTAACGCGGCCCCGCGCTGTTTGCTGCCAGGTGGTTGGCTCTGGCTTGAACACGGCTACGCGCAGGCCGACGCGGTTGCCTCGGCGCTATCGACAGTGGGCTTCACTCAGGTCACCCACTTGACGGATTTGTCAGGCCATCAACGCTTTACCGGAGGCCGGTTATGAACGATCAGCAACTGCATCAGTTCGCTCGTCAGATCCTGCTGGATGGCTGGGGCATTGAAGCCCAGCAGCGGGTGCTGGCAAGTCGCGCCCTCGTTATCGGCGCTGGCGGCCTGGGCCATGCTTTGGTTCAGCACTTGGGGCGCGCGGGGGTGGCGGTGACGGTGTTGGACCCGGATGCGGTCGAGCTCAGTAACCTGAGCCGGCAGTGGTACCGCGCGGGCGATATTGGTGTGGCCAAGGTAAAGGCGGCTGCCTCGCAGCTCGAGGGGTTGGGTGTGGTTGATGCCCAATGCCGCCGCTTTGATCTGGACAATGCCGCCGAGTTTGCCGGCTATGACCTGTGGCTCGATGCCTCCGACAGTCTTGCGACGCGGCTTGCGATTCACCGCGGCGCGCAACGTTACGGCGTGCCCTGGGTCATGGGCTCGGCACTGATGTGGTCAGGGCAGTGCGCGGGCTTTGCCCCGGGCGCCCCGTGCTTTGAATGCGCCTTTGGTGACATTCGCGAGCCCGATCAGCAATGCGACACCAGCGGTGTGTTGGGGCCGGTGGTGAACCAGGTCGCCACAACCCAGGCCCTGTGGGCTTTGAGTTATTTGGGGGGTGTGGCGGACCTGCCATCGGGCAAGCTGCGGCGCTGGGACGGCCCCCACGGAAACGTGATGGATATCGCATTTTCACGCCGTGATGGGTGCAAATGCCGAACATAGGTCCGCACTTTCTGAGAAATGTCCTTTAATTAGAGAACAAATTCATTGCTGCAGGGGATTTCCATGCGCATGTTCGGTTGTTTGTTATTGGTGCTGGCCGCCGGGGTCGTGACGGTTTAAAGCGCGCTCGTATCCATCGGGTAGCCAGCGTCCGCCCAAATCCGCACCCCACCGTCAACGCTGATGGCCTGGGTGTAACCCATGGCTTGAATCGCCTCCGCTGCGAGTGCGCTACGAAAGCCGCCCCCGCATACCAGCAATAATTCCTGATCCTTCTGCGGAAATACGGTTTCAATATCGCGCTCGATCACACCCTTGCCCAGGTGCACAGAGCCAGGAATGCGCTTGGCTGCGAATTCCAAATCCTCGCGTACATCAACAATGGTTAGCGTTTCACCGGCGTCCATACGTGCTTTGACCGCATGGACATCGGTTTCTTGAATGTTGGCGCGGCTGCGCTCAACGGCAGCCAGAAATCCGGGGTTATGTTGCATCGATTAGCCCTTTAGCTTGTCACGCAGAAGTTTGTTGACCGCCTGCGGGTTGGCTTTGCCGCCGCTGGCTTTCATCACTTGGCCCACAAAGAACCCGACCATCTTGCCTTGCTTGTCCGGTTCAGCGGCGCGGTAGCCCTCGACTTGCGCCGGGTTGGCGGCCATTACCTCGTCAATGACCGCTTCGATCGCCCCGGTGTCGGTGACCTGTTTCAGGCCCAGCGTGTCAATCAATGCGTCCACGTCCGTGTTGTCGCTAAGCATGGCTTCCCACACGGCTTTGGCGCCTTTGCTGTTGATGGTGTCGTCGCCAATGCGCTTAACCA
>CAKZQE010000082.1 GCA_937139465.1 uncultured Gammaproteobacteria bacterium | reverse complement strand
CCTTTTTCTGATGTCCAAGGTTGATGGTGGCAATGCGTGCGGCTTCAACCTAGCCCTGCCAGCGTGCGCTTTGGGGAAGGCGTTGACCAACAAAATTCAGGCCTTCGCCAGCGAGGCGGTCGCACTGGGCGGCGAAGCGCGGGTCGCTGTCCGGGAAGCTGGAGCGGCCGGCGGCATTGACCACCCGGTGCCAGGGAATGTCGCTGTCCTGCGGCAGCTTGCCCAGCAACGTCCCGACCATGCGGGCGCGGCCGGGCAACCCCGCCATTTCAGCAATTTGCCCGTAGCTGGCAAACGATCCGGCTGGAATGGCACTGACGACCAACAGGATTCGCTCAGCGGGGCTGAGCGCGTCCATTAGATGCGCAGGGCGCCGTCGACTTCCATGACGCGGCCGCTGACGTAGTCGTTTTCGAGGATGAACTGGACCGCGTGGGCGATCTCGTCCGGCTCACCCAGGCGCTTAGCCGGGATGCCCGCAGCGATTTTTTCCAACACGTCGTCGCGCATGCTGAGCACCATTTCCGTGCCGATAAAGCCCGGTGCCACGGCGCCGGTGCGGATGCCGTAGCGCGCCAGTTCTTTGGCCCAGGTGACAGTCATGGCGGCGACACCGGCTTTGGTGGCGGTGTAGTTGGTTTGGCCAAGGTTACCGGCGCGGCTGATGCTGGAGATGCTAACGATGCAGCCGTGTTCGCCGGCTTCGATCATGTGCGCAGCGACTTCGCGCGTGCACAGGAATACGCCGGTCAGATTGACATCGATGACCGCGTTCCACTGCTGCAGGGACATTTTTTCGGTGACCACGCCATCGCGGGCCTTGATTAGCAAACCGTCGCGGGTGATGCCGGCGTTGTTGACCAGACCCGATAGGTTGCCCTGGGCGTAAACGATGGATTTGACGGTGGTTTCGACGGCCGCTTCATCAGAAACGTTACAAATGTAGCCTTGTGCGCTGGAGCCGCGTTCGGCCACCATGGCACAGGTTTCGTCGAGTGCGGCTTGGTTCATATCGACCAGTGCTAAGCGCGCGCCCGCATCTGCTAAACGCAGAGCCATTGAGCGTCCCAGGCCCTGCCCGCCACCGGTAATCATGATCAGTTTATCGTTCAGTTGCATGTTCGATCCTTGTGATTAATGCCATGACCATACGCCAGTTTGTGCGGTGCGGAAAACTCGGTTGGTGCAGGGCTTGTGATAACTTTGGGACATTGGTCTAGGAGGGTCCATGCCACTTTTGTTGTTTTTGATCATTCCATTGGTCGAAGTTGCCATCCTGGTTCAGGTCGGTGGATTGATTGGTTTTTGGCCAACCCTTGGCCTGGTGGTTCTGACCGCCGTGATCGGTGCGCAGCTGTTAAAACAGCAGGGCCGCGCGCTGCTAATGGCCGCCCAGGGCAAGCTCGACCAGGGGCAGTTGCCGCTGTCGGAGCTGGCGCCGGGGTTGTTGGTGGCGGTTGGCGGTGCGTTGCTGCTGAC
>CAKZQE010000081.1 GCA_937139465.1 uncultured Gammaproteobacteria bacterium | reverse complement strand
ATGGGCATGGCGGATGTCGCCACTGTCTTGTTTGAAAAGCACCTGAAGTTCGATGCGTCCAACCCGCTGTGGCCTGACCGCGACCGTTTTATCCTGTCGGCGGGCCACGGGTCCATGCTGATCTATTCGCTGCTGCACCTGACCGGTTACGACCTCGGTATCGACGAGCTTAAACAGTTCCGCCAACTGCACTCGCGCACCCCCGGCCACCCCGAGTTCGGTTACGCCCCGGGTGTTGAAACGACCACTGGCCCGCTCGGGCAGGGCATCGCCAACGCGGTCGGCATGGCGCTGGCCGAGCAAATCCTGGCCGCCCAGTTCAACCAGGATGGCCACGAAGTGGTCGACCACCACACCTATGTGTTCGCTGGCGACGGGTGCTTGATGGAAGGCATTAGCCACGAAGTGTGCTCGCTGGCGGGCACCTTGGGCCTTGGCAAACTCGTGCTGTTTTACGACGACAACGGAATTTCCATCGACGGCGAAGTCGAAGGCTGGTTCACCGACGACACAGACAAGCGCTTTGAAGCCTACAACTGGCAGGTCATCGGGCCGATCGACGGCCATGACGCTGACGCGATTGATGCCGCCATTGTGGCGGCGAAAGCCGACACCCAGCGACCGACGCTGATTCGTTGCAAAACCAAGATTGGTTTTGGCTCGCCGAATAAAGAGGGCAAGGAAAGCAGCCACGGCGCTCCCTTGGGCGAAGACGAAATCCTGGCCACCAAGGCGGCTCTGGGCTGGAACCATGGCCCGTTTGAAGTGCCCGCTCACGTATACGAAGCTTGGGACATGCGCGAGCGCGGTGAAAGCTTGCATGGCGCCTGGGCCGAGTCCATGGCCGACTACCGCAAGGCGCACCTGGCGTTGTCCGAAGAACTGGACCGCCGTTTGTCGGGTGATTTGAACCTGGACATCGAAGCGGCGGCGCTGGAATACGCCCGTCAGCTGCAAAACGAAGCGCCAAAAGTGGCCACCCGTAAGGCCAGTCAAATGGCGCTGGACCACTTTGGCCCCATGGTGCCCGAACTGCTGGGCGGCAGTGCCGACCTCGCGGGTTCTAACCTGACCCTCTGGAAGGGCAGTCAGTCCGTCGCCGCCGGTCAGCCGGGTGGCAACTATGTTCATTACGGTGTGCGTGAATTTGGTATGGCCGCGATGATGAACGGCATTGCCTTGCACGGTGGCTTTGTGCCCTACGGCGGTACCTTCCTAATCTTTATGGAATACATGCGCAATGCCATCCGCATGGCGGCGCTGATGAAGCAACGGGCGATTCACGTCCTGACCCACGACTCGATTGGCTTGGGCGAAGACGGCCCGACTCACCAACCGGTCGAGCAAATCGCCAGCCTCCGTGGCACGCCGAACTGTGATCTGTGGCGTCCCGCTGATGCGGTTGAGACCGCCGTGGCCTGGGGCAGCGCCATCGCTCGTGAGGACGGACCGACCTGCTTGGCCTTGAGCCGTCAAGGTCTGCCGACTTTGGCGCGCAGTAACGTCCAAGACATCGCCAAGGGCGCTTACGTGCTGATCGACTGCGACGGTGAGCCTGACGTGATCTTGATTGCCACGGGCTCGGAAGTTGAGTTGGCCGTGCAGGCCGCGGAGCGCACCGATGCTCGCGTCCGTGTGGTCTCTATGCCCTGTGCGGAAGCCTTTGAGCGCCAAAGTGTTGAATACCGTGAGTCGGTTTTGC
>CAKZQE010000080.1 GCA_937139465.1 uncultured Gammaproteobacteria bacterium | reverse complement strand
CAACATACCAATAAGTACAAAACAAGCATGTAAAGTAACAAAATAAAAAACAGTAATCATTACTGAAACATCAAATTCTGCTGAATATAAAATATAAAAAATCGGTGCTACGCCAAGCATTATGCCCGCTAACACCGATATTTGAATGCTTCTATACAAGTGAATTCTATTGAAATTAGTGAGTATTTTTGGCGAAGCCCTATGGGGTCGAGCTTGATACAAATAGTAAAGTAAAACGAGCACGCTACCCAGCGGAATAAGCAACAAATTAGATAAATAAAGTGATTGGTAAATAATTGCAGGCTTGTTGTCTTGATTAGATTTCATACGTACTTCACCTTTAAAACCCATTATTAACGCAGGCTTTATAGTAAATAAATAAAGCCTATTATGATAGGTAGCAACACAACATAAGCTAATAACAACCTGCGCCACAACGTTGGAGCATGTTTCAGCTCCATAAAAATATCAATAATTTGCTGCCCTTTAAGAAAAACAATAAATAAAACAACACAAGTAGTTCACAACAAACATGCCGATGGCGAGGCCGCCGATGATGTTGATGAACAGGATCAGGATGCCGGCGATGGCGTCGCCGCGCACGAACTTGCTGGCACCGTCCATGGAGCCGTAGAACTCGGACTCTTGAGCAATTTCTTGACGACGGGTCTTGGCCTGTTCCTGCGTCAATATTCCGGCATTCAAATCGGCATCAATCGCCATCTGTTTGCCCGGCATCGCATCCAAGGTGAATCGCGCAGTGACTTCAGATACGCGCCCTGCACCTTTGGTGACGACCACAAAGTTGATGATGATCAGGATCAGGAATACGACCAATCCCACCACGTAGTTGCCGCCGATCACCACTTCCCCAAATGACTGGATGACCTTACCGGCAGCGTCACCGCCCTCGTGGCCCTTTAGCAACACGACGCGGGTCGAGGCCACGTTCAGCGCCAGTCGTAGCAGGGTCGCGACCAGCAACACGGATGGGAAAATCGCAAAATCCAAGGGCTTGCGTGCGTAAACGGTCACCAACAACACCACCAGCGACAGTGTGATATTAAAGGTGAACAACATGTCCAAGGCAATGGCCGGCAAGGGCAAAATCATCATGCCCAGCAGCGCCAACACCATGACCGGGACGGCCAGTTGGGATCGAATACCACGGATGTTGGGTAACACTGCAGCCACGGAGGCTCCTTAAACTTTGACGGGTCTCCGTGGGGTAAAGCGAAATCTGTGCCAGCTAGTCGGGATCGACCTTCAGATCACTAGGAATGGGCAGGTTCGAGGGGTGTGGCGGGCGCTGACCGCGGCCCTTGAAGTATTCGTTCAACTGGAACACGTATGCCAGCACCTGAGCCACGGCGACATAGAGGCCTGCGGGAATTTCCTGATCGATCTCGACGCTGTGGTAGAGCGCCCGGGCCAATGGTGGCGTTTCCAGGCGTGCTACACCATGCTCAGCGGCCTTCTCACGAATACGAAGCGCCAATTCGTCCTTGCCCTTGGCGAGCACAACCGGCGCTCCACCTCCGTGGGGATCGTATTTGAGCGCGACCGAGTAGTGCGTCGGGTTCGTCACGACCACGTCCGCGTCGGGCACGCTCTGCATCATGCGGCGGTTAGCCATTTCGCGCTGCACCTGACGAACACGCGCTTTTAGCTCGGGTGAACCCTCGGTTTCTTTGAATTCGTCCTTGACCTCTTTTAGGGTCATGCGCATTTTCTTTTTGTGCTCGTACAGCTGGTATGGCACGTCCAACGCCGCCACCAAAATCAACCCAGACACCATGTAAAGCACGGTCAGCAGCACCGCGATCAGCGCTTTTTCGATGGCCTGTTCAATGGGCAAGTCTGCAAGGAAGAGCAAGGTGTCCAGCTGTGCCCGCAGCGCAAAGGCACCAATGCCCGCGATCAAGGTGACCTTAAGAACGCTTTTGACCAGCTCGACCAAGGAATTGGCGCTGAACATTCGCTTCAGGCCTTGAATCGGGTTCATGCGTGAACCCTTGGGCATCAGGGATTTGGCGCTCAACAAGAAACCACCGACACCAACATTACCGACGACGGCGGCAATCATCCCAGCACCGCCGACCACAATAATACCGCCGATCACGGCCCGACTGGACTCGCCGAGCAAGCTCAGCATGCTCATTTTGTTGGCCAGCTCGTCTTTGGTGATTACAAAGGCATCGCGGCTGATGTTTTCTAGCGCGGTGGCGAGCATGGACCCGGCGAAATACATCGCGATCATGCCAAACATCAGGCTCAGCAAGGTGGCCAACTCTTTGGATCGCGCC
Source organism: uncultured Gammaproteobacteria bacterium (assembly GCA_937139465.1). Classification (GTDB taxonomy): domain Bacteria; phylum Pseudomonadota; class Gammaproteobacteria; order Pseudomonadales; family Litorivicinaceae; genus Litorivicinus. The sequence continues at coordinate 4,858 of CAKZQE010000080.1, read as the reverse complement.
ACCTGGCCGTCTTCACGGCCCTTCTCGAGGCGTCGCTCGGAGGGGTCTTCGGTTTTTTCTTGACCGTCTTCGTTTTCTTCAGCCATTGCGACCGCTCATGATTTCACGGGCATACAACAACGCCTCGGCTGCGAACACCTCAAAGCGCGGCAGAAAGCCATCCAGGCCGATATACATCGCCCCCAATCCGCATAGCAAGGTAAACGGGAAGCCCAGGGCAAACACATTAAGCTGGGGCGCGGTTCGGGTCATGATGCCAAAGGCGAGGTTCACGATCAGCATAGCCGCAATGGCCGGCAGTGCGATCAGCAGCGCGCCGGCGAACAGCCAGGACCCCAGCTCCGGCAATAGCGACATTCCTTGAATTAAGTTCTGAATATTGCCGATTGGCTGGACGGTGAAACTTTCAACCAGGACTTGAATCATCACCAGGTGACCGCCCAGCGCGAGCCAAAGCAGCGTCACCATCATCAGATAAAACTGGGACACAACAGGGACGGATACGCCGTTAGAAGGGTCCACCATATTGGCGAAACCCAGACCCGCTTGCATCGCGATGGCCTGACCGGCCAGAACAAACATCTGAAACAGGATCTGCACAACGAAGGCCATGGCAACCCCCATCAGGATTTCCTGGCCAATAATGACAAGCATCTGAATGCTGAGGGGGTCGATGTCGGGAACCGCAGGCACCATGGGGCGAATAATCATGGCCATCATCAGGGCAAGCCCTGCGCGGACCGGGCCGGTAATAAAGGTCGCGCCAAGGATCGGCCCGGCGGCGAAAAAGGCACCAATACGGAAGACGGCCAGCAAGGTCGTCATTAATTGGTTGATCAGCTCGGCTTCGCCGATGTTCACCCAAGCATCCCGGGTATCGACGCTAAGATACCGTTAAAATACTCCATCATTCGGGTAACCATCCAGGGCCCGGCAAAGGACACGGCGATTAAGGTGGCCAGCAGACGCGGCAGGAACGACAAGGTTTGCTCGTTAATCTGGGTGGCGGCCTGAAACACACTGACGATTAGGCCGACGAAAAGGCTCGGCAAGATGATTACGCACACCATAATAACGATGAGCCAGAGGGCGTCACTGAATGCGTGGACGACTGCTTCCGGTGCCATTCTATACTCCGTAACTGCTCGCTAGCGTGCCCATGATCATGGCCCAGCCGTCGATCAAAACAAACAGCATAAGCTTGAATGGCAAGCTGATAATGATCGGCGACAGCATCATCATGCCCATGGCCATCAACACACTGGCGACAACCAAGTCGATCACCAGGAACGGGATGAACAGCATGAACCCGATCTGAAAGGCGGTTTTCAATTCGCTGGTTACAAAGGCCGGAACCAGAACCTGCAACGGCACATCTTGGTTGGTGGCAAAGGCGGCAACGCCGGCCATGTCGCTAAACAGCTGCAGATCCACTTCGCGGGTGTTGGCCAACATAAACTCTTTGAGGGGCACGATGGCCGCGTTCAACGCATCGACCGAGCCAAGTGTTTCGTTGAGGTAAGGCTGTAACCCGACCTCGTTCATCTGGCCAAAGACTGGCGCCATGATGAAGAACGTCAAGAACATGGCGAGTCCGACCAAAATCTGGTTGGACGGCGATTGTTGCAGACCGATGGCTTGGCGCAGAATCGCCAGTACCACGATAATGCGCGTAAACGCCGTCATCATCATGACAATGGCCGGCAAAAACGACAGCGCAGTCATGATCGCCAAGATCTGCAGCGTCACCGAATATTCGTTTTCCCCGTCGGCATTTTGCGTCACTGTGAAGGCTTTGACACCGAGGTCCTCGGCCTGAACAAAGCTGGCGAGAGGAATGAGTAGCAGCGCCAACCAGCGGATCATGAGCGGCCTCGGCTAAGGGCTGTGGTGAGGGACTGGGCAAAGGCCGCGGGGGCCGGCACATCAATCGGGGAATCGGGCGTCTTCAGGAGCTCCACCCGCCCCGGCGCAACGCCGAGGAGCAATTGTTCGTCCCCGGCCTGAATCAACACAACACGTTCACGCGCGCCAACGTTTATGGCACTGAGCACCTTAAGTGGGCCGGCTGGGGCAGTCAGGTTGCCGCCAAAACGGCGCACCAAATACGCGCCACCGACAATAATCCCAAGGACGACGGCAAGGGCCGCGAACACCCCGATTACATTGCCAAGCTCCATTTACTTGAGCTTCTTGATACGTTCGGACGGGCTCAGCACGTCGGTCAGGCGGATACCGAACTTCTCGTTCACCATGACCACCTCGCCTTGTGCAATCAGGGTGCCGTTAACCAGCACGTCCAGCGGCTCGCCAGCAAAACGGTCAAGCTCGATCACCGAGCCCTGGTTTAGCTGCAACAGATTACGGATCGGAATTTGGGTGCGCCCTACTTCCATCGAAATGGATACGGGAATGTCGAGGATGACCTCGAGCTCGGGATTGTCGCCACTGCCGCCCGGCGTGAGTTCGTCAAAGCCCGCGGGGGTGGTCTCGTCTTGCTGCTCTAGCGCCGCTGCCCATTCGTCGGCCAGGGCGTCGGCTTCACCGGACGAGTCACCGGCTAAATCCGCAACCAGCTCGTCCGCGAGGTTTTGGTTGTCTTCGTCGCTCATCGCTTTAGCCTTTTTTCAATTTGAAGGGTTGAGCCGTCGGGCGCTCCCGTCGGACGGGACGGTCAACCTGGACGGCGTAATTACCTTTGTACTGGCCCATGCGGCCAACAAAGGTCGGAATCGAGTTGGCCACCAAGGTGACCTCTTTAGGCTCATCGATGGGGATGACGTCACCCACTTTGAGCTTGTTGACCTCGCGCAGGGACAGCGTGGTCTTGGCCACCCTGCAGGTAACCGGCACCGAGGCTTCAATAATGTCCTGCTGCAAGGTCGCGACCCACCGGTCATCCACGTCGTCAACGTCAGACTGGATGCCCGCATCGAGCATGTCTTTGATCGGCTCGATCATCGACAACGGGAAGGTGAGGTGTAACTCGCCCCCGCCGCCGTCGAGCTCGACATGAAATGTCGACACAATCACGCCCTCGGACGGGCTGATAATATTCGCCATGGCCGGGTTCACCTCAGAGTTAACAAAATTAAACTCCAAATCCATGATCGTGCGCCAGGCTTCCTTTAAGTCAACAAACATCTGATCCAGGACTTTTTGTACCAGCCGGTTTTCCGTCGGGGTGAATTCGCGCCCTTCGATCTTCGCGTGTCGCCCGTCCCCGCCAAAGAAATTGTCAACCAGCTTGAACACCAGTTTGGCGTCCATAACGAACAGGGCTGTGCCGCGCAGGGGTTTAATTTTGACCAAATTCAAACTGGTCGGCACATAAAGCGTGTGCATGTACTCGCCAAACTTCAGGACCTGGACACCACTAGAAGCCACGTCTGCGGTACGGCGCAGCAAATTAAACAGGCTGATACGGGTGTAGCGCGCAAAGCGCTCATTGATCATTTCCAAGGTCGGCATGCGACCGCGAACAATGCGGTCCTGACTGGTTAAGTCGTACCGAATCGCACTGCCGTCTTCAACGCCCTCGTCGGTATCGACATCGCCGTCGTCAACACCGTGGAGCAGAACGTCAATTTCGTCTTGGCTGAGGATGTCTTGCATTATTGCACCACGACCTGTTCAAAAAGGGTTGCCTCAACCTTGGCCGGTAGTTTGGCCTCGGTCAGGACTTCGTTGGCGATGGTTGTGAGTTGCTCACGCAAATCCAAGCGGACCTGGGGGTCCATCACTTGCTTGAGGCTCATTTGGCGCAAACGGATGGCAAAGGCGTCGGCAATTCTTGGCATGTGCGAACGAATGGCATTGGCCGTGTCGGCATCGCGAGTGACCAAGGTTGATTTCAATTGAAAGTTGCGCACGCGCTCGCCTTGGAAATAGGTCGTTAGCAGCGGAGGACGCACGCTGACGTATTCCGCCGGTCCGCCCGCCGGCCCGCTAATGGTCGGACCATCGCCTTCCTCTGCGTCGTCGCCGGATGCCGCTTCGCCTTCAACCTGTTCTTCCCCGTCCGTGACGGCCTCGGGATCTACGGGCGGCTCGCGCAGCAAAAACCACCACACGGCGCCGCCGATGAGGGCGATTAAGACCAGTCCAGCGGCACCCAGGATGATCAGCTTTTTCTTGCCGCCACCTGCGCCATCGTCTTCGGCTCCCTCGCCGTCAACGCCTTCGGTTTGCTGGTCGTCGTTGTCTGCCATGTTACTGCTGTACCCCTTAGGTTAAACGCGCTGGTCGACCAGGCGATCACTGGCGTGAGCGGCGGGTTCAGTGCGGTTCTCTGTGCCGTCGATGCTATCACCATCGGCCAAGGCCTGTCCTTGGCTGGTGCGGTGTCCCTCGTTCTGGCCGTCAGCCTGTTGGCGCTGCGATTCTTGCTGAGACTGGTCGCTGACATCGAACTTGCTGAGCTCAACGCCCTGCTCGGCCAGTTGCTCGCGCAGACGGTTTTGGCCTGCCTCTAGGGCGTCGCGAACGCGACCGTCAGCGGCGACCATGGTGATCTGTGTGCCGTCGCCGCCTTGGCTGATCCTCATCTCAATCGTGCCGAGGTGCGATGGATCCAGGCGCAGGCGTGCTTCGGGCTGGGCATTGCGCAGCATCATCTGGGCCTTCTCACCGACGCTACGTAGCCAAGCCGGGTCATCAAAATGGGGCAGCTTAGTGTCACCGGCCAATGGAGCGGGTGCTGCCTCAGTTTTTACCGGTGTCGAAACGCTGGCCTCAATCCGCGCCGCCATCAAACGCCCTTCAGTCGCCACCTCTGCGGGGGCTGCTGCGTCACCTAGCAAGCGCTGAGTCGGCACCGCCAGTCGAGCTTCGGCCGGTGCAGGCTTCGCCAACAGCA
>CAKZQE010000079.1 GCA_937139465.1 uncultured Gammaproteobacteria bacterium | reverse complement strand
ACGTAAATCATTTGGCTCTCCTTAAGACTTCTGGAACATAGCGAGCATTCGGCGAGTCACCATGAACCCGCCGACAATATTGATGGTCGCAATCAGCACGGAAATACCTGCCAGGACCAACACCCACCCAGACCCAGAGCCGATTTGGAGTAGCGCCCCCAACACGACGATTCCGGAAATCGCATTCGTCACGGCCATCAGCGGCGTGTGCAGCGAATGCGACACATTCCAAATCACTTGGAAGCCAACAAAACACGCCAACACGAACACGATAAAGCTCAACGGAGCGGTCGCCCCGACCAGCGCCATGAGCGCCGCACCGGCAGCCAACCAGGTGACCTGACGGCGGGTGCTGGCCTTAAATTCCGCCAGCTCCGCAGCTTTGCGTTCTTCTGGCGTCAGCTCTACCGGCTTCGGCTTCGCCGCCTGGGCCGCGATTGCTTGGATCTTAGGTGGCGGTGGCGGAAAGGTGACCTCGCCCTGATAGGCCGCCGTGGCACCGCGGATTACATCGTCTTCCATGTTGTGAACGACGACGCCGTCTTTCTCGGGCGTCAGATCCGACAGCATGTGGCGGACGTTGTTGGCATAAAGCGTCGAGCTTTGCGTCGCCATACGGCTGGGGTAATCCGTGTACCCGACCACGATCACGCCGTTGTCACTGGTAACGATTTGATCTGCCTGCGTCAGGTCACAGTTGCCACCACGCTCAGCTGCCAAGTCAACGATAACGCTGCCCGGTTTCATGGCGCTTACCATGTCAGCCAACCAGAGTTTCGGCGCATCGCGGCCGGGAATCAGCGCAGTAGTGATGACGATATCAACGTCTTTGGCTTGCTCGCGAAAACACTCCAGTTGCTTTTCACGAAACTCGGGGCTGGAGGGCGCTGCGTAGCCTCCCGTTGCCGCCCCATCCTGCTGCTCATCAAAGTCCAGCATCAGGAACTCAGCACCCATGGACTCAATCTGTTCAGCCACTTCCGGCCGCACGTCGAAGGCTCGCACGATGGCACCCAAGCTGGTGGCGGTGCCAATGGCAGCCAAACCGGCCACACCTGCACCAATCACCAGGACTTTGGCCGGAGGCACTTTGCCCGCCGCGGTGACCTGGCCAGTAAAAAAACGGGAAAAATGATTGCCGGCTTCAATCACCGCACGGTAACCGGCGATGTTGGCCATGGAGGACAAGGCGTCCATTTTTTGCGCCCGCGAGATACGCGGCACCATGTCCATCGCAATCAGCGTGGTTCCCTGGCCCGCCAGAGCCGCCAGGGCGTCGGCGTTTTGACCAGGGTAGTAGAAGCTAATCAATGTGTGTCGATTGGTCAGTCGCGCCGCTTCGTCGGCGCTCGGCGGACGAACCTTAATGACGATGTCGGCGTCGGCCAGCAACGCGTCGATGGTATCGACCACGGTAACGCCCGCATCGCGGTAGGCCGAATCAGAGAACCCAGCCTTTGCGCCAGCACCACTTTGAATCGCACACGAGTGCCCAAGTTTTTGAATGTGCCCTGCACTTTCAGGCGTTAAGGCGACGCGCGCCTCACCCTCAAAGGTTTCAATTGGACATACGATATTCACCATGTTCCCCTATTTCAGTGACGTAACGGCCGTGACGATGTCACACCCTGACGGCCTCAACAATGCTGTTTTGCCTATGACGCTGATAGAAACACATGTACATCTCTGCGGATGTATTGATGGTGCCCGAGGCCGGACTTGAACCGGCACGCTGTTACCAGCGAGGGATTTTAAGTCCCTTGTGTCTACCAATTTCACCACTCGGGCAGCGAAAGAGGCGCGATTTTGCCACAACCTCTCGGCGCTGGCTACGGGGTCGTTGACCCCATTAAATACGGCCAGGCGGCCCGCAGGTATTGCAGCAAACTGTGCAAGGTTAATACGGCAGCAGCCACCAACAGCCATAGACCGACCTGGGCGAGCCAACCCTGGTCTGACGGAAACGCTAACAGCCAGATAATAGAGGTCATCTGCATGGCGGTTTTGACCTTGCCGACCCAGGACACTTTAACCACCCCGCGCGCGCCCATTTCGGCCATCCATTCACGCAACGCACTCACCAGAATTTCACGGCAAATGATCACCACCGCTGGCAGCGTCATTAGTGCCTTGTCCCAGTGTTCGATCAGCAAACCCAGCGCGACGGCCACCATGACCTTGTCAGCGACCGGATCCAGAAAGGCGCCGAATGGCGTCTCTAGGTTTTGCTTTCGGGCCAGGTAGCCATCAAAAAAGTCCGTCACCGCCGCCAGCAAAAACAGGCCAGCACAGGCCCACCGGTGACCGGGAAACGGGAGGTACCACAGCAATAACAGCACGGGAATCATAGCCAGCCTGGCCAGGGTCAACACATTGGGCAAATTCAAAACAGCTAGGATTCTCCGTGCAACGCGGCGTACACCACGCTGGCCAACTTTTGGCTCATTCCAGGGGCGCCGGACAGTTCGTGCATGCCCGCACCCTGTATTTCTCGTAACCCACCGAAATGGCGCAGTAACTGCTGACGCCGCTTCGGGCCAATCCCAGGAATCCCCTCTAAAGGACTGCTCAGACGCGCCTTACCGCGTGCCTGGCGGTGCTTGGTAATCGCAAACCGGTGGGCCTCATCGCGAATATGTTGCAACAAATGCAGGCCCGGCGCATCCGTTGGAGGGCGAATAGGCAACTCTTTCCCCTCAATGTGCAACCATTCCATGCCGGCTTTACGTGTTGGGCCCTTAGCGATGCCCAGCAACTTAACTTGGTGCAGCCCTAATTCGGACAGGACTTCGCGGGCCTGGGTCACCTGACCCGGACCGCCATCAATCACCAACACGTCGGGAATCGGGATCTCGCCGCCTTTGACGCGGTTGTAGCGCCGCTCAAGGGCCTCATGCATGGCGGCATAGTCATCCCCAGCCTTGGCGTCACGGATATTGAATACACGGTAGTCGCTTTTTAACGGCCCTTGCTCGTCAAACACCACACAACTGGCCACGGTCGCTTCGCCTTGGGTGTGGCTGATATCGAAGCATTCCATCCGTCCCGGTAACTCGTCCATCCCCAGGATATCCATCAAGGACTCGCGCCGGCGCTGCATGTCCAAGCGGTTACCAAGGTGGCCATTAAGGGCCTGCGCGGCGTTGTCCTTGGCCATCTGAATCCACCGGGCGCGTGTCGTTCGGTAGCGATGGCCGACCTTGACCGATTGCCCCAGTGCATCCGCCAGCACCGACGACAACCAACCGTCGTCGCCGACGGCGTGACTCAGTAGCACCTCCGCCGGGACTGAATGCTGGCCCTCGCCCAGGTAATAACGGGGCACGAAGGCTTCCAGGATGGCCTCGGGTGTGTCATCCAGACCGCCGCCGGGCCAGAACTCACGGTGGCCGAGCAATCGCCCATCACGCACAACCAATAAGCTAACGCACGAGACGCCAGGCCGGGACTCAATCGCAATCACGTCGACATCCCCGTAATCGGTATCCACACCCTGTTGGGACTGCATCCGCCGCAGACGCCCCATCTGATCGCGATAACGCGCTGCTTGTTCAAACGCCAGGGTGCGCGCCGCCTCATCCATTTTTTCTGTCAGGGTATCGATCAACACCTGACTGCGACCGTTGAGGTAGAGCGCAGCATTGTTCAGATCCTCGGCGTAGTCCGCCTTACTGATCATGCCCACACATGGGCCGCTGCAGCGCTTGATCTGGTATTGCAGGCATGGGCGGGATCGGTTGGCAAACACACTGTCCTCGCACGAGCGCAGCTGAAAGGACTTTTGAATCAGGTCAATCGTTTGGCGGGTGCCACCTCCCGACGGAAAGGGCCCAAACCACATCCCCTGCCCTTTGACTCGGCCGCGGCGGAATCGAACCGCGGGAAAGTCCTGGCGTGTGTCGACCCAAATAAAGGGGTAGGACTTGTCGTCACGCAAACTGATGTTGTACGGAGGCCGGTGCGCCTTAATCAGGTTGTGCTCCAGCAGCAACGCTTCAGTTTCGTTGGCCGTCACCGTTACCTGAATGTCTCGAATATGGGTGACCAACGCCATGGTCTTGGTGTTCAGACCACTGGCGCGGAAATAGCTGGAAACGCGATTTTTCAGTTTCTTGGCTTTGCCGACATAAAGCACACCGCCATCGGCGTCCAACATTTGATAGACGCCGGGCTTCATCGGCAAGCTTTTAAGAATTCGTTTGGGGTCAAAATCGCTCATGGCCCCTAGTATGCCACCGCTCTAGACCGGCGTGGCTTCGATCCAGCCCTGTTGCAACGCAAACTTTGCCAACTCGAGGTCAGTTTCCAGTCCCAGCTTGTCCATGGCGCGCTGGCGATACGTGCTGACCGTCTTGTGGCTGATAAACAATTGCTCAGCGACTTCGCGGTGACGCATACCGGTCATCAGGTAGTTCAGCACCTGGTATTCACGCTGGGTCAGGCAATCGACCGGGGACTGCGTCAATAATTGCGCCTGGGCCACGCAGCGCGAGAGGTAGGGTTTATGCTCCGCCGCGCAGGCCAAAGCCTGCTGTAGTTCATCGCTGGCAATGGCTTTGTCCACGATCACTCGAACCCCTTGTTGCATTAACCAACGTGCCACCGGCGCTTCGACAACGGAGCTAAACACGACAATCGCCACCTGGGGAAAGTGGCGCCGTAGGCGCCGAATCGTCTCGACGCCGCCAATGCCTGGCATTTTTAAATCGACGATCGCAATGCGCGCTCGATGGGATTGCAACCAGGCCAGGCCGCTTTCACCATCACGTGCCCAATGACAAACCTGAAACGGCTCGCCGACGCTGGTTTTGATGCCCTCAGCGACCACAGCGTGGTCTTCAATCAACAAAATATCCATGAAGTCTCCTTTGCTGGAGACACCCTAGGATGGGCCGCCGCCGGGGTAATCCGCCCAAGGCGCTAGCCCTGTCCGATGGTCTCGCCTACCAGAGGATCCACGTAAACAGCGCCGCACTCAGCGCCACGCGATACCACACGAACAGCATCATGCCGATGCGCTCGACCAGTCCAACGAACACCTTGATACACGCAAAGGCCGCAGCACATGACAGCGTCGCCCCGAGACCCAAGTCGATCCAATTAACCTCGATCGAGGACTCCAGGGCCTCTTTACCCATCAATAGCCCTGCCCCTGCAATCACCGGAATGGCCATCAAGAACGAGAACCGCGCCGCATCGGATCGCGACAGCCCCATCAGCAAAGCCGCGGTGATGGTCACGCCACTGCGCGAGGTTCCGGGCACCAGCGCCAGCACCTGTGCCAACCCGATACCGAGGGCGATCAACAGGGTGATCTGCACGCCGCGACCGCCGCGCCTATCGGCCAGTCCCAAGGCCAAGCCAAACAGCAGCGTTGTGGTCGCAATAACCCAGGGCGCACGCGTCCAAGTTTCCAGCCAATCCCCAAGGAAAAAGCCAGCCAACACCGCAGGCACGGTGGCCACCGCCAGTGCTAGCACCTCTTGCTGGGCAGCGCCAGGGCGCCACATCTCGAACGCAAGTCGGGTCAGGTCGCGGCGATAAAACGCCAGCACCGCGATCAAGGTACCCAGATGGACGGCGATGTCGAACATTAATCCCTGATCCGGCCAGCCAAGTACTGGCGACACCAGAACCAAATGCGCAGAACTGGATACCGGCAGAAACTCGGTTAAGCCCTGCACCAGCGCCAGCGTAATAATTTGAATTAAGTCCATGCGTTAGCCCCTCAATGGTGAGGGCTGATCCACCCGCTTTTTCCAGTTAACCGTATCGCGCAGATACACGGGCAGTAGTGCCTCAGGTGCCACCACCGGCCGAGCATCGGCGTAGGCCGTCCAGTGCTCACAGGCCGCGCCCTCTGGAAGCGGGGCCGCATCGTCCAACTGGTTCAGGGCCCAACCGTCACCCAGCAGTGCACCCTGCGTGGGTCGATCAAGGTCGCCGACTTTGACCAACTCCGGGGCGCTAACGACCCGCAGCTCGTCATCCACATGATAGGTCGCTCGGTAGGCTTCGCCCAAACGAGCATCCAGCGCCAAGTGCCATAGTCCTGGGCCCGCCTGCATCGCGATCAACGCCATGGAGTCAAGGGCTTTCAGTTGAGTCCGTCCGGCCAACCCAATCCCCTGGGCCGTACCCACGGCAACACGAATCCCGGTGAATGACCCGGGCCCCACACCGACGGCGAGACAATCGACATCGCCGATCGCCATACCCTGTGCGCGCAGCAAATCGGTCACGGCGGGCATTAATCGCTGATCGTGTCTGGCGTCGGGTTCGCTGGTGTAAAAAGCAGTGTGTTCAGGCGTGGATAGCTGGATCCAGCAGCGCGGTCCAGCGGCTTCAATGATCAGGGTCTTCAAGGTCTGTTAAGCGTCGTCCAGTGCGGTCTCGCTGAAGGTGCCAACCGTCGCGTCGGAGTCTAACGTACTTTCCGCGGCGACTTCAGCACAGCGCAACAGGCGTTCCGCGTTGCCTGCGTGCTCGGGAAAGACCGCGACGCCGACCGCAACCGGGAATTGCTGATCCAGTGATAGGTCGTGGGCCAACCGGCGCGCAAGTTCCTGAGCGCCGCTGAGTTGGGTTTCGGGCAACATCAATGCGAAACGGCGATCGCCGACCCGAGCCAACAAATCGACATGACGGGCGTAACTGGCAAGGCGATGGCCCAGGTCCTTGGTATCGCCCTCGCCCATCGGCTCTTGCCCGACAACGGTCAGTGACAGCACCGCTAAACTTCGGTTAAACCGGCTCGCGCGCTCATGCTCGTCACGCAAGCGGCGAACGAAGCCATTGCGACTAAGCAGCCCAGTGGTGCCATCAACGAGCGCCAGGTGGCTTATGCGTTCGGCTTGCAGGGCGAATGCGTCGCGAATTTCCCGCACCGCGCCATCAATAGCCGCAGGCACGCGGGGCATTGAGCCGCTTTGCCCCTTGGCCAAGGCACTCAGCCAAGCGCCCAGTTGCGACCAGGATCCCCCTTCGTCTCGGGTCCAGGTGACCCAGCACCAGGGAAACACCAACAGCGAGACGGCGACCGCAAGACCGCCGATGGCTTGTAACCCGCCAGAGCCCGTTGCGATCAAGGCAAGACCACAGACCAGGCCGGGCAAAACGGCGGCGGCAAAGAGACCCATCAATCGCAAGTTATTCATAAACCCTCAATCACCACGGCAGTGACGGATGTCAGTGGTCATTCCGCACTTAGGTCGGAACCGTTTCCTGGGCTTGCCAAACGCACTCACCCAGTACCTTGAACTTGGCAACGGTCATGGCGTTCTTTTTTGAAGATTGGATATGTTCCAGCGCCGTCGCCCTGTCCAGAGCGTACAGATGCGTGGTCTGGTACGAGTCGTTCATCAGTACCAATAACACGTGAGTCCACTCGCCGGCCGGGTTGATCGACCCGACCCGCGGCGCGCTTTTGGCACCACCAAACAAAGCCCGGCTTTTAATTTGATAGCGAAGGTGTTGATCGTCCGAGACCAGATCGATCCCGGCAATGTCCGCGGCGACCTCGTTGAGGCCGAGCAGCCTAGCGGCGTCATACAGGGCGATTTCAGAACCCACGGGCAACGATTTACCCGTGGATTCACGAAAGTCAGCGGCCAGTTGACGGGCTTGCTCCATCAACAGGTCGATTTTATATGGCTGTGACGCGGGTAACTCGTTCATGGACGAATAATAACCCGCGACCTGTCCCTGTCCATGGTCAATAGTGCCGGCTTAGGCGGTCACTTCCAGCGCGTCAAATACACGCCCTTTGATTGAGTCCACGCTACCGACCCCTTCAATACGAACCAAATCCGGCGCATCCGATGGGCTGTTGACGCCCCATGCGCGATAGAAGTCGACCAGCGGAGCGGTCTGGCTGTGGTAGACGCCCAGGCGCTTGCGAACCGTTTCTTCGCTGTCGTCTTCGCGCTGAATCAAGTCGTCACCGGTCACATCGTCTTTGCCCTCAACCGCGGGCGGATTGAAGACCACATGGTAGGTACGGCCAGAACCCGGGTGCACACGGCGACCGCTCATGCGGCTGACGATTTCCTCGTCTTCGACGTGGATTTCCAACACCTTATCGATGCTAACGCCGTTGGCACGCAAGGCTTCAGCTTGCGGAATCGTGCGAGGAAAGCCGTCAAAGAGGCACCCGTTCGCGCAATCCGCTTCCTGCAGACGGTCTTTGACCAGACCAATGATAATCTCGTCAGACACCAGACCGCCTGCGTCCATGATTTCTTTTGCTGCCAAACCAAGCTCTGTGCCAGCCTTTACCGCCGCGCGCAGCATATCGCCTGTGGAGATTTGGGGGATGCCAAACTGTTCACAGATAAACTGCGCTTGCGTGCCTTTACCAGCGCCGGGTGCGCCTAGCAAAATAATTCTCATGGGTTGTAGTGCTCCTAAATTTGATCCGTCCAACATAACCCCGACCCGCACAAACTCCAGTCAACTTTGGGCGGGGGTGGTCTTAGCCTGTGTTGCGCATGCCCGCAGCGATACCCGCCATTGACACCATCAGCGCGCGCTCGGTGGCCTGACCGGGATTGCCGTCAGCTTGACGCGCACGCAACATCAACTCTGCTTGCAAAAAGTGCAGCGGATCCGTGTAGGGATCACGCACTGCCAGCGACCGCGCGATGGATGGCACGTCGTGCAGCAACGCGGGCTGCTGCTTGATGTCGTTGATGATACCGATGACTTTGGCCAAGCGCTCACGCAACTGTTTGCCTAATTCCAGCGACGTCGGGTTGGTGCAGAGGCGCTCTTCGTAATACGCGGCAATGTCGCTGTCGGTTTTGGCCAAGACCATCTCGAGCATGTCGACGTAGACCTTAAAAAACGGCCAATCGCGGACCATGGCTCGGATGTCATCGGCATCCTCGCCAGACATCGCTCGACCCAGCGCATCGTCACTACCAAGCCAGGCCGGGAGCATGAGTCGAATCTGCATCCACGCGAAAATCCACGGAATCGCGCGCAGGGACTCAACACCGCCGCCAGCCTTACGCTTGGCCGGGCGTGAGCCCAGTGGCAGGCGCGACAGCTCGCCCTCAGGGGTGATCTCGCGGAAATAGGGCACGAACTCTGGGTTGCCGCGAATAACGCCGCGATACCCCTCTACGCCCTCCTTGGCCAAGCGCTGGATCAGCGCGCGGTGCGCAGGTTTAGGCGCCGGCCCGGGCTCCATGGTCGCCTCAAGCATGGCGCCGAGGTAGAGCTCGAGTGTCTGACAGGCGATTTCAGGCAGGCCAAATTTGTAGCGAATCATTTCGCCCTGCTCGGTCACACGAATCGCACCCATAACGCTGCCGGGGGGCTGCGCCAAGATCGCTTGGTGCGACGGTCCACCACCGCGGCCGACCGTGCCGCCACGGCCATGAAAGAGTGTCAGGTGCGTCTTGTTCAGGCGGCAGACCTCGGCCAATTGCTCCTGTGCCTGGTATTGCGCCCAGGTCGCAGCCAGGGTCCCGGCATCTTTCGCGCTGTCCGAGTACCCAATCATGACCTCTTGGCACGAATCGATACTGTCTCGGTACCAAGCATTCGCCAACAGCTGATTGATGACACTGGGCGCGCGCTCGAGGTCATCCAAGGTTTCAAACAACGGCGCTACGGGCAGAGCCTGTCGAACGCCGCATTCTTTCAACAGCAGCTTGACGGCCAACACATCCGAGGGTTGCCGGGCCATGGAAATCACGTAGCTGTGGATCGCATCGGAATGGGACGCGGCGATGACGCGACAGGTTTCTAGCACCTCATAGGTTTCGTCACTGCCTCGCCAGTCGCGGGGCAACAAGGGGCGATTGGATTGGAGTTCGCTCAACAAGAAGGCTTGTTTTTTGTCCTCATCCCAACCGCGGTAATCACCCAGCCCCAGGTACTCACACAGCTCGGCCAGGGCCTGTGCATGACGGTCCGACTCCTGTCGAATATCGAGCATGACCAGATTTGGCCCAAAGGTGGCGGCACGGCGGATGGTGTCCAGCAGGTAGCCATCTGCGATGACGCCCATACCGCACTCGTGCAAGGACCGATAACAAAGCGTGAGTGGCTCCAGCAAATCCGCTTTCGAGCGCAAGGTGGTGCACAACGTCACTGAGCGGCCATCTCGAATCGCTTCAACCTCAGCGCGGATGTCGCGCATTTGCTGGCGCAGCGGACGCAAAAAGACTCGATACGGCTCGCGCTGATCACCCACCTGCGCGGACAGCTCTGCGTTGCACGCATCCATCGACAGGTCCTGGATCAGGCGATTGAGGTCACCCTCAAACAAATCCGCCGCCATCCAGCGGGCGAGGCCAAGGACCTCTCGGGTCACGCGAGCAGTGACGTTCGGGTTGCCGTCACGGTCACCCCCCATCCAGGATGAAAACTTAAACACAGAAGCATCAATCGGCAGCGGATGACCGGTGGTTGCGAGCATGTGGGTGCTGATGTCACGAAGCACATCCGGGATCGCATCCCAGAGGCTGTTTTCGATCACCGCAAAACCCCAGCGCGCTTCGTCGACCGGCGTTGGGCGCTGACCGCGGATCTCATTGGTGTGCCAGCATTCCGCAATTAACCGCTGAAGTCGGCGGCGCTGGTGGTTCCCCTCGCGCGGAGACAAATCCCCGCCGTCAAGGGCACCCAGGCATTCGGCGATGCCTTCGTACTTTTGAATCAGTGAACGACGAACCACTTCGGTCGGGTGCGCGGTCAACACCAAGTCAATCGACAACTCGGGGATCTTTTGAGCAATTTCTTCGCCGCTGTGACCCTGCTCCATCAATCGCGTAATGGCCGCCCTAATCGAGTCTTCACCCAGCAGCAAGCCATCTTCGGCCGTATTCTGCCGGTGGTAACGGACCGAATGATGCTGCTCGGCAATATTCGCCAGGTTCAAAAACTGGGTAAACGCACGGGCCACCTGGACCAGGTCGTCGCCATCCAAACCCTGCAATTTAACCTGCAAGGCATCTCGGGCAGCGAGGTCGCCGGCGCGGCCCTGCTTGGCCAGCGTACGGATGGTTTCGATCTCGTCGAGAAACGATTGGCCAAGGTGCTCGGCCATGGCTTGCCCGAGGGCATCACCAAGCATACGCACGTCATCTCGCAGTGCGGGGGACATTTCAGTCAAAGCAATTCATCCATGGTTGAGGGCGCAATCTCGTAAATTAACCAGATATACACCCAGCTTGCAATTTAACCTCGAGCTTTAGCACGCGCCCAGCGCGCCTCAAGTTGCTCGCTCGAGTCGCCCTCCAAGGGCCCTTCTAACTCCATTTGCGCGAAGCGCTGTTCGAATTTTGCATTGGCCTGGGCCAACACTGACTCGGCGTCCAACCCTGCTTTACGTGCGTAATTTACCAACGTGAACAGCAGGTCGCCGAGCTCATCAGCCTGCGCATCGCTGGTCGTGGTTGCGTCCAGCTCTGCCAGTTCTTCGTCAATCTTATCGCGAACGCCGGCCAAATCAGGCCAATCAAACCCGACCCGCGCCGCCCGACTTTGCAGCTTTTGGGCGCGCTGCATGGCCGGCAAGGTGGCCGGGACATCGTCGAGCACACCGGCATCGCCTCGGGCTTGCCTTTCAATGGCCTTGCGTGCTTCCCACGCCGCATTGACCTCGGCTTCCGTCAGTTCCGCCGGCTGACCGAAGCTGGACCGCGTACCGTCGGGCCACACGTGGGGATGACGAACCAGCAACTTATCATGCAAGGTCTGGGCGATATCCGACAGCGTAAAACGCCGCTCTTCCTGGGCAATTTGACTGAAAAATACCACCTGAAACAGCAGGTCACCCAACTCGGAGCGAAGCTCATCCCAGGCGCCGCGCCGGGCCGCGTCCTGAACCTCGTAGGCTTCTTCAACGGCAAAACGCGACAAAGAATCAAGGGTTTGCCGGCGATCCCAAGGACAGCCGTGAGCGGGGTCGCGTAACTCGGCCATCAACAGCGCCAGCTGGCTGAGGTCAACTCCGCTCACGGCGCACCTCAAGCACGTAAGGCAACTGGGACAAGCGGTTGAGCACGCCAGAAAGCCGCGACAGCCCTTCGACCTCGACCTCCAGGCGCATGGTGGCGCTGCCATCACTGCGATCCGAGCGCGTGCTGACGGCCAAAACGTTGCAGCGCTCAGCCGCCAAGACCGCCGAGACATCACGCAACAGACCGGTGCGATCAACCGCTTTGACAAACAGATTAACCGGGTAGGCGCGCTCCAGGTTGCCCCACTGAATATCGACGATCCGTTCGGGTTCGCTCGACTTCAGATGCTCAAGCGACGGGCAATCGGCCCGATGCACAGACACGCCGCGCGAACGGGTGATAAAGCCTTGAACCCAGTCACCGGGCACAGGCTTACAACAGCTAGCCAAGGTGGACGCGAGATTGTCGACGCCATCAATGGTGATCGAACCACGCTCGCCCGCTGTGCTGGGCGCCCCCAGCGGCAAGGCATCCGGCTCCGCATCGGCGTCAGTCTC
>CAKZQE010000078.1 GCA_937139465.1 uncultured Gammaproteobacteria bacterium | reverse complement strand
GAGCCGGAGGACTGGACCGCTGCCATCATCGCCCGCCGCGCCCAAGAAGGCCGCGACGAGCTCAGCATCAAAACCCTAAACACCTTTTGTGCCGTCCTAGGCACCACGGTGGGCAATGCCGCGGTGACCTTGGGTTCGCTCGGAGGTATATACCTGTGCGGCGGAATCCTGCCGCGGATGGTCGATTTTCTGCTCGCCAGCGAGTTCATGTCACGGCTGCATCATAAGGGTCGTTTTGAGCGCTACATGCAAAGTATTCCGGTAGTATTAGTCACAGCACCTTATGCTGGATTGTTGGGCGCGGCCGCCGCCGTCGACAACAGTCACCTTGACTACATCGGAAGCGTTGAACGAGTAAATGATTGATCAAAAATTAGCGGCCGACAGCCCGCTGCGTGACCCTGGGTTTGAATTCGGGGTTGCGACCTCGTCCTTCCAGATCGAGGGTGCGACCGGGGTCGACGATCGTCGCCCCAGTATCTGGGATACCTTTTGCCGGGAACCTGGCCGTATTTTGGATGGCAGTAACGGCGACATCGCTTGTGACCATTACCACCGGTTTGAGGACGACCTGGACATGTTGGCGGAACTGGGTTTTCGCCACTACCGCTTATCCCTAGCCTGGCCGCGGCTGATGGATATCAATGGTCGCCCAAATACCAAAGGGCTCGACTTTTATCGGCGATTACTTGAGGCCTGCCACGAGCGCCAAATCGTACCCAATGTGACCTTGTATCACTGGGACCTGCCGGCTGACATGCGTGGTGGTTGGTTGAACCGTGACACTGCCTATCGCTTTGCTGATTATGCATCGGCCGTCGCGTACCGCTTGGGTGACCTAATGCCTCGCATCGCCACCCTCAATGAACCTTGGTGCTCGAGCATCCTAAGCTACGACATTGGCGCCCATGCGCCGGGTCACGCCAACCGCGCCGAAGCGTTGACCGCGGCCCACCACCTTTTGCTGGCCAGCGGGCTCGGTATCCAGGCGATGCGCGCAGAGCGCTCAAATGCGTCGCTGGGTCTGGTATTGAACTTTGAATCCTTGGTCGCGGCGACCGAAGACGACCAGCGGGCCCGGGACTTGGCCCACGCCGAACGTAATCGGTTTTGGCTGGATCGCCTAACCCAGCGCGAGCCCTCGTCGGATTTAATGGCCCAGGGCCAGGTCCCCGAGCGCCCGGGTGACGCCAAGATCATGGCAGAGCCGCTGGATTGGTTGGGCGTCAACTACTACACCGAAAGCCAGGTCATGCGTGCGGACAACCGGCGTGGCTACGACACGTTCACCAAGCCCGGCATAGAAAAAACGCACATTGGTTGGGATATCGCGCCCCAGGGGTTGACGGCTCTGCTGGTTGAGTTTGACCGCGATTACGACTTGCCGCCGATCTATATCACCGAAAACGGGGCGGCCTGTGATGACTCGGTTAACGCCACAGGGGACGTCAATGACGACCAACGCCGACTTTATTTCCGCGACCATCTGGCCGCGGTCGAGTCGGCGATGGAAAACGGTGTCGATATTCAGGGCTACTACGCGTGGTCGTTGATGGACAACTTCGAATGGGCATTTGGCTACAGCCAACGCTTTGGTTTGGTGCATGTCGACTACGACACTCAGCTGAGGACACCTAAGCAATCAGCGCTGGATTGGCAGCGTTTTCTGGCGTCGCGCTAAGCGACTCAAGCGATACAAAAAAGCCCCGGCATCGGCGACGATGTCGGGGCTTTTTGCGATGGACGGCCGGTTATTTCACCGAGCCGGCCACCAAACCGCGGACAAAGAACCGTTGCAGGCTAAAGAACACCACCAGCGGTAGGATAATGGTGATAAAGGCGCCTGAGGTCAGTACTTCCCAGTTGGAACCACGGGTTCCCAGCAGGGCGCGCAGCTGAGCGGTCAGCACAATCTGGTCCTCGGCTTGACCCAGGAATACCAGGGCGACCAGCAAGTCGTTCCAGACCCACAGGAACTGGAAGATGGTGAAGCTGGCCAGCGCCGGCACCGACAACGGCAACACGATTTTGGTAAAGACGTGGAAATGCGATGCGCCATCGACCCGTGCACACTCGATCAAGTCCTTCGGCAGAGACTTCATGTAGTTGCGCATCAGATAGATCGCCAGTGGCAGTCCAAAGCCTGTGTGGGCCATCCATACCCCGGCGTAGCCTTTGGCCTCGAAGCCCAGGGCATTGCCGACATCGCTGTAAAGGCGCAATAGCGGTACCAGGGACGTCTGCAGCGGCACGACCAGTAGCCCGATGACCCCTGCGAACAGCCAGTTGCGGCCCTTGAAGGGCATCCAGCTAAAGGCGTAGGCAGCGAAGGCGGCCATCAGCACCGGAATGACCGTGGCCGGGATGGTCACGGTCAGGGTGTTGATAAAGGCTTGACCCAGGCGCCCCTCGGTCAGGACCTCCTTGTAGTTGTCCAGCGTGAAGCTTGCCGGCTTTTCATAGCTAAAGAACATGCGCTTGCCGCGGGAGCCTGTGAATGGCTCGTCCGGCGACACGAAGCGATAGTTGCCCTGGGCATCGATCGATAGGGTGGTGCCATTGCGTAGCGTCACCGTGCTACCAGGGGCGCCTTCGTTGGGCGTGCGCTGGCTGCCGCCAAAGGCCGTGATGGTGTAGCCGGTGGCTGCAATTTCAAGCTGACCCTGGATAACCCAGCCATCGGCGGTTTCGATTTGCTGATCGGGGCTAGCAGTGCGTTCGAAAACAGTTTGCTCCGACGCTGACAGCGCGGTCCACCAGCCGCTCTCGGCCAGGGCGTCTTTGTCACGCACCGAGCTGATCAACAGCCCAAGGGTCGGCACAATCCATAAAATCACCAACGCCAAAAGGCCGGCGGAGGCCGCAATGCGGGCCAGGGGGCGTTCTGCAGGCTTGCTCATCGGCCCATCTCCTCTTGCCGAAAGCGGCGAATATTCCAAATCATGATCGGTATGACCGAGATCATCAGCACGATGGCAATGGCGCTGCCGCGGCCGAAGTCGCCCGCGCCCCTGAACATCCAGTCATACATCAGGTTAGCCAGCACCTGGGTTTCCCACTGGCCGTTGGTCATTGCCAGCACGATATCGAAGACCTTAAGCACCAAGATCGCGATGGTGGTCCAGACCACGACAATGGTCGCCATGATCTGCGGGATGATGATTTTAAAAAAGATCTGAATTTCGGTGGCGCCGTCGATAATCGCCGCTTCCAAGGTTTCCTCGGGCACACCGCGCAGCGCGGCTCCCAAAATGACCATGGCAAAACCGGTTTGAATCCAGATCAAAATAACCATCAGCAACAGGTTGTTCCAAAGCGGCGTCGCCAGCCAAAACTGGGCTTCGCCGCCAAAGGCCACCACCAGGGCATTCAAAATGCCAATTTGGTTGGCGACGTCCCCGTTGTAGTGATAGACGAACTTCCAAATGACCGAGGCCCCGACAAAGCTAATCGCCATGGGCATAAAGATGATGGACTTGGCGATCGTGCCCCAGCGCGAACGGTCCGCCAGCACCGCGATGACCAACCCGAAAATCGTCGACAGCGTCGGCACAATCAGCAGCCACATCAGGTTGTTGCGCAGGGTGATGTGAAATTCTGGATCGTTGAACAGCCAGGTGTAGTTGGAAAAGCCCACGAATTCGCGGCTGTTTTCGTCTTTGAAGGACAGGTAGAGCGTCTCAAAGACGGGGTAAACCAGGTAAACAAATAGAAACAGTAAAGCTGGGCCTACAAAAAGCCAGGGCCTGATTTGCTCGCGCAGGACCTCTTTGTTTGGGCGTCGAGATCGCCCAATCAACGCGTCCAAAATCGCGTTGGAGATCCAAAAATACGCCAGGATCCCAAGGACGCCGATGGCGATGGCCACAAGGGCCGATGTGATGTGCTCAGACATTTTGTAGAACCAAATTAGGTGAGTTCAAACCAAATCAGGGGGCGCATGGCCCCCTGATCCGTCGGGTGCATCAATTACTTGATGGCATCCCATGCGGCCTGGATTTCAGTCGCTACTTGCTCGGCGCTCTTGCCGTTGGTGTAGTCCACCATGCCGGTCCAGAATGCGCCTGCACCGATAGCACCGGGCATCATGTCTGATGCGTCAAAGCCAAAGGTGGTGGCGTTCAGGAAGATCTCGCCCTGCTTGCGCAGTACGTCAGACGAGTAGGCTTCCAGGTTCGCCTTGGAGTGGGGCGTCAAGAAACCTTCGCCAGCCATCCAGATTTCATGTGCGATGGGCGATGTGAGGTAGTCCATCAACACGTGCGAGGCTTCTGACTCGTTCATCATGGTCAGCAGCGTGCCGCCGCCCAATACGGGCTTGCCCAGATCCTTGCCTTCGTACGCAGGGAAGTAGAAGAAGTCTACGTCCGTGCCGACAGCATCACCCTGGTACGCTTCAGGGAAGAACGCAGGGATGAAGGATGCCTGGCGGTGCATGTAGCACTTCGCAGGCGATTCGAACAAGCCTTTGGGGCTGTCGCCAAAGAAGATTGACGCCAATGATGACGCGCTGCCATCGACGTAGTCATCGTTCAGCGCAAAGAAACCAAAGGTTTCAATGGCATTGACCCCACGGGGATCGTTAAACGGAATTTCGTTAGAAACCCACTGGTCGTAAACGCTCTTGGGCTGGGTGCGCAGCATGATGTCTTCGATCCAGTCAGTGCCAACCCAGCCGGTTGCGCCGCCAGATTCCATGCCGATGCACCAGGGAGTGCCGCCGTCGTCAACGATTTGATCGGTCAGGGCGATCAACTCTTCCATGGTCTGGGGAATCTCGTAGCCGGCTTCTTCAAAGTTTTCCGGGACGTACCAGACCAGCGACTTCAGGTTTACGTTGTACGCCAAGCCGTACATGTTGGCGTCGCCATTCGGGCCCGCGTAGGTACCCAGGTCGGCCCAGCTCTGGCCAGCAGAATAGTCAGCAAGAACCGCGTCTTTAACGCTGTCTTTCAGGGCAACCAGTTCACCCTGTGCCGCCAGTTCACCGACGGTGCCGGGCTGCGGCCATGCCGCTAGGTTCGGGCTGTTGCCCGCTTTCATGTCGACCAGCACCAGCTGCTCAAAGTCGTTGGAGCCGTTGTACTGAACCTTGGCACCGGTGGCTTCTTCAAAGTAAGCCAGCACGTTTTTCAGGTTCGCTTCGTCGCCCGAGATCCAAGGGCCGTCGAAACGGATTTCCTGACCGCTCAGGTCCATGGCTTCGAACTTGCTCAGGCTATCCTGTAATCCCCCCATTTTTAACCGGGATTTTTCGTAGAGCCTAACCTGCCTTCATCAGCCAACGCGGCGGAATGCCGCCAATAGCTGAGTTAGGCCGTTCGTTGTTGTAACTCCAAAGCCACTTCGTGGCCAGCAGTTGAGCATGCTCAACCGATTCAAATTGGTGCAAGTCGAGCCATTCATGTCGCGCAGTTCGGTTGAATCTTTCGACATAAGCATTCTGCGTGGGCTTACCGGGCTGAATATAAATCATGGTAATTCGGTTCTTTTCAGCCCACTCCATGATCGGTCCAGCTAGGAGTTCGGGCCCATTGTCGCACCGAATTGCAGCAGGCTTGCCGCGCCACTCGATTATTTGCTCCAGAGAGCGCACCACACGCGCACTGGGCAACGACAAATCGACGTCAATGGCCAAGCCTTCTCGGTTGTAGTCATCGATAACGTTGAACGTTCTGAGCTTCCGGCCATCGAGCAACGTGTCGCTCATAAAGTCCATCGACCACATTTGGTTCGGCGCGATTGGCACGTCCAACGGGTCAGGCTTGTCACGCTTGAGTCGCTTGCGCGGCTTTATACGTAGGTTCAGCTCAAGCTCGCGGTAGATCCGATAGACGCGCTTGTGGTTCCAGCCGTAGCCCTTAACGTTGCGTAGATAAAGGAAACACAGCCCGAAGCCCCAACGCTTGTTCGACTGTGTCAACCGGAGCAGCCAGTCAGCCAACTCGGCGTTTTCGCTGGATAGCTTGGCCTGGTATCGAAAGCAGGTCTCGCTGATGCCCAAACACTCGCAGGCCAACCGAATCGAAATACCATGCTTCTTGATTGCAGATTGCGCCATCTCACGGCGGCGAGATGGCTTTACAACTTTCCCTCGAGGGCTTCCTTGCGGATCTCCGCTTTGATGCGTTCTTCCGCATACATTTTCTTGAGCCTGGCGTTCTCCGCCTCGAGCTCCTTGAGGCGCTTGATCATGGCTGCGTCCATGCCGCCGAATTTGGCGCGCCACTGGTAGATGGTGGCCGTGCTGACGTTGTGTTCACGAGCTAAGTCCGCGATGGCCATACCGGCTTCGTGCTGCTTCAAGATCGCCATGATCTGGCTGTCCGTGAATCGTGATTTCTTCATAGGTCGCTCCTGATGTCTTCATCATAAAACGCTCTACTTAAAAGCTCAGTTAATTTCTGGGGGGATTACAATCCCACGAAAAACGGGTGTCGTCTTTCGAGAACGGCAGGTGGCCGGCTGCCAGGGCGGCACTGCTGAAAACAGCTGCACTGACGGCGACGGCGAGGGTTTTGCGAGTAGACATAATCGGGCCTCTTTGGTTTTTTTGTTTTCCGGTGGCGTGTTTTGCTGCCGGACCGCGCCCACCTATCGCGGCCCGACGGTATTACGTTAGGCGGCGCCTTCGACCGACGTCAGCATGGGCAGTGCCTGATCCGCGGTGTCGAACAGGTGGATCCGGTCGTTGGGTACGCCAATTTTGATGGTGTCGCCGCGGCCGGGGGCCTGTTCGCCGTCAACGACGACGACTAAGGGGCCGTCCTCACCTTCGCGCTCCAGGTACAGCATGGCTTGGTCGCCTAGGTGCTCGACCACGACCACCGTTGATTCGATAAAGAAGTCACCCGTGCCGTCCAGGGTCAAGTGCTCGGGGCGCACGCCCAGAGACAATGTCTGCCCTTTCAGGGCCGGGCTACCGGCGCGGGGTACACTGGCGGATACGCCTTCGAATTGAATATGAATGCCGTTGTCCGTTCCGGTGCAATCAACCGTCAGGAAGTTCATTTTCGGACTGCCGATGAAGCCGGCAACGAACTTGTTCGCGGGGTGGTGATACAGGTGCAGCGGCGCCCCCACCTGTTCCACGCGGCCGGCGCTCAGCACAACGATCTTGTTAGCCAAGGTCATGGCTTCAACCTGATCGTGGGTTACGTAAATCATGGTGTTTTTGAGCTCGCTGTGGAGCTGGGCAATTTGGATGCGCATTTTGACCCGTAGGGCGGCGTCCAGGTTCGATAGCGGCTCGTCAAACAGGAATACCTGGGGCTCGCGGACAATGGCGCGGCCGATGGCGACGCGCTGACGTTGACCGCCGGACAGTTCTTTGGGTTTTCGATCCAGTAGCTGGTCCAGCTGCAGGCCGCGGGCGGCTTCGAGCACGCGCTTGTCGATGTCCGCTTTGTCGTGTTTGGCGAGCTTGAGGCCAAACTCCATGTTCTCGCGGACGCTCATGTGTGGGTAAAGCGCGTAGCTCTGGAACACCATGCCGATGCCGCGCTCTTTAGGTGTTTTGTCGTTGACGCGTTCGTCACCAATCAACAAGTCGCCGCCCGTGATGTCTTCAAGGCCCGCGATCACGCGTAGCAACGTCGACTTGCCGCACCCAGAGGGTCCGACAAAGACAACAAATTCACCGTCATTGATGCCCAAATCGACATCGTGGAGTGCGTGAAAGGCGTCTTTGCCCTCGTAGACTTTGTTGATTTTTTTAAGGGTGACGGATGCCATCAGGGGCCTCTCTTATTGGAGTTGTGTCGTGTCGCGTGACTTTAGTTGTAGGTGGTGACGCATACGGTACCACCTAAAATATACTTTTCCAGCGATCTTGGTCTGAATTAGGAGCTGTCGGAGGTCCAGCCTGCTTCTTTTGCGAGTTTCAGCGCTTCGCGGGCGTAAAACTCAACCTGCATTGGGTCAACATCGTTGGGCGTCAGCCAAGTCCCGCCGACACAGACCACATTATCCAGCGCTAAGTAGTCCGCCAAGTTGCCGGGTTTTACCCCGCCCGTCGGGCAAAATGAAACGCCCTTTAGCGGGCCGCCAAGCGACTTCAACGCGGCTGCACCGCCGTTGATTTCAGCCGGGAAAAATTTGAATTCGGTGTTGCCGTATTCCATGCCACGCATGATGTCGCTGACGTTGGCGACGCCGGCCAGCAGCGGAATGGGGCTCTGCTCGTTGGCGCGCCAGAGGCTATCGGTGGCGCCCGGGCTGACGGCGAACTGGGCGCCGGCTTCAACCACGCGCTCCAAATCCTGCGCGTTCAGGACGGTGCCGGCGCCGACGATCGCGCCCTCGACTTCCGCTGCTACAGCCTTAATGCATTCAATGGCGCAGTCGGTGCGCAGGGTGATTTCAAGGACGGTCAAGCCCCCGGCCACCAGTGCCTTGGACTGTTCAATGGCTTGCTCGGTGCTGTCGAAGGCGAGGACGGGAATAACGGGGGCGGTTTGCATCAGGGCCAGCGGGGTCATGGGCAGTCTCTATTCGGCAGATTAGTGGAAATGGTAGCGAAGTTAAGTTCGTAATAAAACAAGATGTGTGTTGTTTTTTCCGGAATATGGGTGGAAACACTGCCGGTTGAGGTATATTTCCGACCAAATGACAGGGAGTGAGCAGTGCTCGATCGAATTCAACAACAAAAAGACGGTCTAAATCGGTCGGAAAAAAAAGTCGCCGAGGTGATCCTGCAGGACCCGCAGGCGGCGATCCGTAGCTCAATTGCGGCCTTGGCGAAAGCGGCGGGCGTCAGCGAGCCAACGGTGAACCGGTTTTGTCGTAGTTTTGATGCTAAAGGCTTTCCTGACTTCAAATTGGCGCTGGCCCAGAGCCTGGCCAGTGGAACGCCCTACGTCAGCCAAGTGGTCGACCCGGATGACTCGGCGTCGGAATATTCCGACAAGATTTTCGCAGCCAGTGCGGCGGCGTTGGAGCGTGCGCGTCGTCAATTAGCTCCAAGTGACGTTGAAAAGGCGGTGGATATGCTGATCCAGGCCCGCCAGATTCTGTTCTTTGGCATGGGCGCAAGCGCCGCTGTGGCCCAAGACGCCCAACACAAGTTTTTCCGCTTCAATATTCCGGTGCTGGCGTACAGCGACAGTCTGATGCAGCGCATGCATGGGGCCGCGCTCGGCACCGGCGATGTGGTGGTGGCGATTTCCCATACCGGCCGTACGCGGGGCATTGTCAGCGCCGCCAAACTGGCTCGGG
>CAKZQE010000077.1 GCA_937139465.1 uncultured Gammaproteobacteria bacterium | reverse complement strand
GCCATTGCGCTGTTCGCATGACTTGTTCGCGGCCTTCGCTCGACAGTTGGCGCTGTGCATCGGCGTGGCCGCGCGGCGCACTCTGGGCATGCCCGTGCCGAATCAAGACAATCATGGTGCTCTCTCCTGTGACCGGCCGGAGTATAAGTTCGCTATACTGCCGGCCTCATCTTTAGGTACTAGGACCCGACATGCGCATCGTTTCTTTCAACATCAATGGCGTCCGCGCCCGGCCCCATCAGCTTGAGGCTGTGGTCGAGCAATTGAACCCCGATGTGATTGGTCTGCAGGAAACCAAGGTCCACGACGACCAGTTCCCGCACGAGCTGTTCGAACACCTGGGCTACCAAATCGATACACACGGTCAAAAAGGTCACTATGGCGTGGCGCTGCTGTCCAAGGTCGCGCCCCAGAACCTGCGTAAAGGTTGGATCACGGACACCGAAGACAGCCAAAAGCGCATGATCATGGGCGACTATGCACTGCCCGATGGGCGCACTCTCACGATCATGAACGGCTATTTCCCCCAGGGTGAAAGCCGCAAACACGAGATCAAATTTCCAGCCAAGCAGCGCTTTTATGCCGACCTGCTAGCGGATCTGAACACCCGCAGCGATGACAACCCCGTCGTGGTCATGGGCGACTTCAACATTAGCCCACAGGACATCGACATCGGCATTGGCGAGCCCAACCGAAAACGTTGGCTACAGCAGGGTAAATGCTCGTTTTTGCCCGAGGAGCGCGAGATGTACAAGGCCATCATGGGCACCGGCTTGGTCGATGCTTGGCGCGTACTGAACCCCGAAAAGAACGACAAATTTTCATGGTTTGATTACCGAAGCCGTGGGTTCGAAGACACCCCCAAGCGCGGCCTGCGGATCGACCATCACCTGATCAGCGAATCACTGGCCGATTCATTGAAATCCGCGGGGATCAGCTACGGCATTCGGGCCATGGAGAAGCCGTCGGATCACTGCCCGATTTGGATTGATTTGGGGGTTTGACACTACCCCCACCGCAGCGGCACCCGGTCACGCCGGTTAACATCGGCATCCAACCGATGCCCCAGTGGTGGAAAAGCACGCTGTGGACAGTTCGGGCGCAGGCAATGACGGCACCCCGGCCCGATTTCGGTCTCGCCGCTGCTTTGTAATAAGTCGAGCCCGTCGGCGTACACAATTTGATCAGCAAAGCGGGTCTCGCAGCCAATACCCACCGCAAACCGCCGCGCCGGATCACCATGACGTGGGCCTGGCTTGATCACCGCCTGGGCCAAACATAGCAGTCGCCGATCGTCAGGGGTGCGCACCCGTTGAATCAAAATCTGATCAGGCCGCGTCAACGCTTCGTGCACGTTCCACAGCGGGCAGGCCCCGCCCTGACGGGCAAAATGAAACCCCGCTGGGCTCTGGCGTTTCATAATCTGACCGGCCGCATCAACGCGCACAAAATAAAACGGAATGCCCTTGTTGCCCGGCCGCTGCAAGGTCGATAACCGGTGACACACGGACTCGAAGGAGCACTGAAACAGCCGCTGCAGGCGCTCCAGGTCATAGCGTTCGGTTTGCGCCGCGGCCAGAAAATCCTCGTAGGGCATTAACAGCGCGCCAGCAAAATAGTTTGCCAGCCCAATGCGCAGTACCTGATCTGAGCCTGCGCTCGAAAGCTGGGCTGAGGCGACAATTCGATCCGCCAAGTCTGGGAATTCGAGCCACATCAGTTGCTGGGCCAATTGAAATGCCCGTTGTGCGGGGGCCAGCCAACGCCCGAGGCAGACGCGCTTGTGCTCAGCGTCGTAGCCGCGGGCCAGGCTTGGATCGTCAACCAGCTCGACCTGAACGCCAAACCGGCGCAGGTAGGCCTCCAAATCCCGGTCAAGCTCAGTCACACGGAATCCTGCGTTGCGGAACACGTCCTCAGCGGCGCGATCCAAGGCGTCAATGTGGTTGTCCTGCAGGTAAAACCAATCACCGATTTCGCCGTAAGCGTCTTGCTCGGCCGGCCGGCTGGGCTGGGATTGGCGCACCAGCCAATCACCAATTTCGGGGCAAATCTGCAATGCACGAATCGCCCTATCCCGCGCCTCGCTGGGCAACCCCTGAGCGAGCCATTGCTCGACCGCTGGGTTGGGTGCGCTATTTAAATCCAGCCCCAAGCGCTGGCGTAGCCGTTCGGCCATACGATTGCTAACGGGACGCTGATTGGATTCGATTTGGTTTAAGTAGGCAGCCGAGATGCCCAATCGCTCGGCCAGGGCGCGCTGGGTCAATCCAATTAATTGCCGCGCTTGGCGGATGTCGTGGCCTGCAAATCGTTGGGTCATTTGCAAAGGTTAGCATAGGACTGAAGTTAGCTAACGCCTGGATTGGGTCGGCCGCCCCTTTCTGCGACACTTCCGCCATGACACATAAAGGATAAGCCATGCGACTGAAGAACCCGCTGACGGCCAAGGCCGCACACAGCTTTGCCATGCCAGGCGAAATTGGCCGCCAATCCGGTCCCTACGAAGCCGCGCTGCAGGCCGGCCTTGAACTGATCGAGCGCCCACACCAAGCGCCTGCCGCCGCCATCGCGCGCCAGCACCAAAAGGGTCGCATGACCGTGTGGGAGCGAATCGAGCAACTCGTCGACGAGCCGCCGACCGTTCTGTTCCAAAACTGGGGCGAAAACCTGGATGGCGCCAGCCTTGTCACCGCCATCGGTAAAGTCGCCGGTCGCACTGTTGCCATCTATGGTCATGACTTTACGGTCCGCGCGGGCTCAATGGATGCCACCAACGGCTCAAAGCTGGCCCAGCTTTTTCAGACCGCCGGCAAACTGCGCATCCCTGTGGTCGGTTTCAACGACTCTGCCGGCGCATACGTACCCGCCGGCGTTGGTGGCCTCGACGGCTATGCCGAGGCCTTCAAGGCGTTGCGTGACATCAGCGGCGTGGTGCCTAGCATCATGTGTATGTTCGGCTTCAACGCCGGCGGCGGCAGCTACCTGCCTCGCCAAGGCAGCTTCATCATCCAGCCCAAAAACACCTTCTTCGGTCTGACCGGCCCGGGCGTTGTCAAAAGTGTCTTGGGCGAGGACGTCAGCGCCGATGAACTCGGTGGCCCGGCGGTTCACGCGCATACCGGCGTCACTGACTTCATCGTCGAGGACGAAGTGGCCGCCATCCGCAAAGTCCGTCGATTGCTGCGATACCTACCGGCACATAACGCGGAGCTGGCGCCATCGCAGCCCACCAGTGACCCGATCGACCGCCCCACCTGGGAAGCGGACATCCTGTTCAAAAAGGCATTTAACGGCCCCAACGGGTTCAACACACCCCTGGAAATCGGCATTTTGGTGCAGCAGCTGTGTGACCACGGCGACTACCTAGAAATCCAGCCCGATCGCGCCGCCAACACGCTCTGTGCCTTGGGTCGCATGGGCGGTCAGGTGATCGGCTTTGTCGCCAACAACTCGGCGGTGAACTCCGGCCAGATTGATATCGAAGCCGCCTATAAGAACGCCCGCTTCATTCGTTTTTGTAACCTCTACAACATCCCCATGCTGTTCATCGAGGACACCACGGGGTTCAAGCCAGGCACCGAACAGGAACACGGCGGCGTGGTCCAGGCCGGCCGCGCCATGCTCGACGCGATTATTGACCTGCGCACGCCGCGATTCTTGTTGATCGTGCGCAACGCTTTCGGTGGCGCATACGCGAGCTTCAACAACTACAAACTCGGCGCCGACCGGGTGTTTGCACTGCCGACCACACGCTTGGCGGTGATGGGTCCCGCGGGCAAAACCTTTGTCTATAAAGACGAGCTTAAAGCCGCCCAACGCGACGCCCAGCAACTGGCGACCGACACGCTGAACGCCCAGTTAAAAGACGGCGTGGCTGCGGATGTCGCCCAGGCCGAAGCTGAGCGCGTGGCCGCGGAGCATATTGCCCGAATCGACGCCGAGCTCGGTGCTCGCTACGAACGCGAATTGATGAACCCCCGCGAGGCCCTGAGCCTCGGATCCATCAGCCAATTGGTCATGCCCAAAGACATGCGCGACATCATTGGCAACGAATTGCTGCGCTACATGGCGCATTACGAGCCGACCGCCATGGACGCCACCCAAAGGGAATTTCACTGATGCATGACAACCTGATTCACCAAGACCGCCGCTTAGGTGTGCAGCCCTCAAAGTGGGCGCAACAATTCAGCGTCGAGGGCTTTAAGGTCCTGATCATTTGCCGCGGCCCGATCCGCAAAGAAGTCATGGACGTGCTGACCGAGATGGGCGCTGAATACGGCGTGTTGCTGAGTGAGAAGGACTCCGTCACCTACAAGAACGCCTTGGCACCAGAGCTGCGCCAGATCGCCGACCCGTCACGCGTCCACCGTGTGCCGGACTATACGGGCGCTGACAAGGCCGAACGCGACGCCCGCATCGCCCAAATTATCGACATCGCCCAGTCCAACGGCTACCACGGCATTTTTGCCGGCTACGGTTTCATGGCCGAAGAAGAATCCCTGGTCGCGGCGATCGAGCAAAGCGGCTTAACCTTTGTTGGCCCCTGTTCGCGCACGGTCCGCCAAGCCGGCATGAAAGACGAGGCCAAACGCACAGCCTTGACTGCTGGCGTCTCGGTCACGCCGGGCGTGGATAACCTGACCACCAGAACGGTACTGGCGCTGGGTGACCTCGATGCACTGGCGTCGCAACACGGCCTCAAACTGATCGAAGGTACGCCTGAGCAACAGGCCGAAGATCTGCTGAGTCAAAGCTACCGTGCCGGCATCGATGTGATCAGCATCGATCAAATCGCAGCCCAGGCCAAAACTGAAGTCGAGACCCTGTACGCCGAATACCCGAAAAACCGCATTCGTATCAAAGCCATTGGTGGCGGCGGCGGCAAGGGCCAGCGCATTTTGCCCTCGCCCAAAGACTTGGATGGTGACGCCGCAGCAGCGGCCGCACCGACGCCAGAACTGGTCAAACAAGTGCTGGCCGAAGTTAAAGCCACCGGCGTCGGTGACAATAAAAACGTCCTGTTAGAACTCAACATCGAGACCACACGCCACCAAGAGATTCAGGTCATCGGCAACGGTGATTGGTGCCTGCCACTGGGTGGGCGCGACTGCAGCGCGCAAATGCACGAACAAAAGCTGCTTGAAATCAGCACCACGATCGAGATGCTCGAGGATGCCATCGCTAAAGAAACCGACAGTGATCGCAGTGACTCGCTCAAGGGCGATCTGGACATCCTGACTCGGATGGAAGACGAGGCCACGCGCTTTGGTCAGGCCGTTGGGCTGGACAGCGTGAGCACCTTTGAGTGCATTGTCGACGATGATCGCCATTACTTCATGGAAATGAACACACGCATCCAGGTCGAGCATCGCGTCAGCGAGCTGTGCTACGGCCTGCGCTTCCAGAATCCCGACAACGAACACGACACCTTCACCATCAATTCCCTGGTCGAAGCCATGGTTGTGCTCGCCGTTCACGGCAAAAAGCTGCCCAAGCCCGTGCGCGTCCCCCGGGAGCGTGCCAGTGTCGAAGTGCGCATGAACGCCACCAACGACGCCTTGCAGCCCCACGCCGGCGGCCTGATTCAGTTTTGGTCCAACGCCGCGGATGGCGAGATTCGTGACGATCAGGGCATTAGCCTGCGCAACCCCGATACCGGGTCGTTCGTTCACTACGCCCTCGCCGGCGCCTACGATTCCAACATCGCCCTGTTGCTGACGACGGGGCCGGACCGGGCCGACAGCTTTGCACGCATGGCCGAAGTCCTGCGCAAAACCCGCCTCGAAGGCAAAGACCTGTCGACCAACTTGGCATTCCACTACGGGCTGGTGCACTGGTTTATGGCCCGTGATGTGCACGCTAAAACCACCACCTCGTTTATCCAGCCCTACCTGACCGCCGTCGGCCTGTTGGCGGAAATGGCGCGCCAGGTCGATTGGAACTATGCCTGGGCGCAGCAAACCGGACACGATGCCGAGCTCAGCACCTTGAAGAAAACCCTGGTCGTGCGCCCGCTGGAAATCCTGATGGCCGAGCCGCACCTGCTGTCCGGCTGGATCAGCTACTCGGACATGGCGTTTGCCCGTGACGACAACGACGTCTGGCAGTTCGCCCAGAACCCGATTGGGCTGCTCAACGCGCTGTATCACTACCTGAACATGGACCCGAACCCCAAGAGCCCCGCGGCGAACCAAATTTGGGCCCAGGACCAAGCCATTTTGGATGAAGCCTTGGCGTTCTACGCTGACCTGGCGAAACTGCTGGGCACCGACGACTGGGCTGACACCCAAGCGATTCTGGCGGCCGGTACTGACCCGCGCATCAGTGACTGGGACGCGGTTAGCGCCGCCCACACGGACTTCCAGCTCGGGTTGGACCTACTGCGTATCCTGCCGGTGGTGGCAGACCAGGTGGAGTTCGAGACCCTCTGCGTCACCGAGGACCTGAACCTGCACATTCCAGAGTTTCTGCTGGACCCAGCCACGCAAAAACGCGCAGCGCGGGAACTGGCGCCGCCGCCGACCCAGCGCAGCGACGAAATCGTCGCCGCCAGTGGCGGCATGTTCTACGCCCAGCAGTCCCCGGGCGACCCGGCCTTCGTCACCGTCGGCCAACAGGTCAATGTCGGCGATCCGCTGTACATCGTCGAGGTCATGAAGATGTTCAACCTGATCAAGGCGGAATTCAGCTGCACCATTGATGAAGTCTTGATCGCAGGCGACGCCACCGTGGTCAAGAAAGGCCAGCCGCTGTTCAAAGTCACCCCGACTGAGACCATCGAGGTGCTCGACCCCGTGGCCGAGGCCCGCGCACGCCAAGCTTGGACCGATGAGTGCTTGGATCACCTAACCGGAGCCTCAGCATGAGCGATTACAACGATTGGTCATCCCTGGTCACCAAAGAAACCAAGGGCCTGACGCCGGGTGAAATGTCGTGGCTGACGCCGGAGGGCATCACCCTAAAGCAGCTCTACACCGCCGACGACGTAGCCGACTTGGCGTTTAAGGACAGCTTTCCGGGATTTGCGCCCTACGTGCGTGGTGTCAAGGCCACCATGTATTCCGGCCGGCCGTGGACGATTCGCCAATACGCCGGCTTCAGCACCGCCAAAGCGTCGAATGATTTCTACCGCAAGGCGCTTGCCGCCGGCGGTCAGGGCGTATCCGTAGCCTTTGATTTAGCGACCCACCGCGGCTATGACAGTGACCACCCGCGGGTCAAAGGTGACGTTGGTAAGGCCGGCGTCGCAATCGACAGCATCATGGACATGAAGGCCCTGTTTGACGGCATTCCGCTGGATAAAGTCAGCGTCTCCATGACCATGAATGGCGCCGTCTTGCCGGTGCTGGCGGGCTACATCGTCGCCGCCGAAGAGCAAGGCGTTCGCCAGGACCAGTTGTCTGGCACCATCCAGAACGACATTCTGAAAGAGTTCATGGTCCGCAACACCTACATTTATCCGCCCGAATCCAGCATGCGCATCATTGGCGACATTATTAGCTATTGCAGCCAGCACATGCCCAAGTTCAACACCATTTCAATTTCCGGCTACCACATCCAGGAAGCCGGCGCCGATGCGGCTTTGGAGCTGGCCTATACCCTGGCCGACGGCAAAGAATACATCCGCACGGCGCTGGCGGCAGGCCTGGACATCGATGCCTTCGCGCCGCGGTTGAGCTTCTTTTTTGGCATCGGCATGAACTTCTACATGGAGATCGCCAAACTGCGGGCCGCCCGCCTGCTGTGGCAGGACATCGTCGCCGAATTCAACCCGACCAACCCCAAGTCCAGCATGCTGCGCACGCACTGCCAAACCAGCGGATGGTCGCTGACGGAACAGGACCCCTACAACAACGTCGTTCGCACCACCGTCGAAGCCATGGCGGCCGTCTTCGGCGGCACGCAAAGCCTGCACACCAACAGCTTTGACGAGGCCATCGCCCTGCCCACCGAGTTCAGCGCCCGTATTGCGCGTAATACCCAGTTGATCCTGCAAGAAGAAACCGGCATCCCGCAGGTCGTCGACCCCTGGGGCGGCAGTTTTATGATGGAACGCCTGACCGCGGACTTGGCCGAGCGGGCCCGCGATCTGATGGCCGAAGTCGAGGCCCAGGGCGGCATGGCCAAGGCCATTGACGCCGGCTTGCCCAAGCTGCGCATCGAAGAGTCCGCCACCCACAAACAGGCCCGAATTGACCGTGGCGAGGACGTCATTGTTGGCGTCAACAAATACCGCTCATCGGCGCAGGACGACATCGACATCCTGCAGATCGACAACGAGGCCGTCCGTGGCGAACAGTTGGCTCAACTGGCTCAGCTGCGCGCCGAGCGCGAGGACGCCACCGTCAACGCGGCACTGGCCCGCATCACCGCCGTCGCCGGTGGCGAACCCGGCAACCTGCTAGCCTGTGCCATCGACGCCATTCGCGCCCGTGCCACCGTTGGTGAAATCTCCGACGCCATGGAAGTGCACTTCGGCCGCTACAAAGCCGAGCACCGCAGTGTCAGCGGCGTCTACGGCAGCCACTATGACAAGGACGAACGCTGGATGGACATCGGCCAACGCATTGATGCTTTCACCACCACCGAAGGGCGCCGCCCGCGGGTGCTGATCGCCAAAATGGGCCAGGACGGGCACGACCGCGGCGCCAAAGTCGTGGCTACCGCCTTTGCCGACGTCGGCTTTGACGTCGACCTGTCACCCATGTTTTCAACACCCGAGGAGGTCGCCCGCCAAGCGGTGGAAAACGACGTCCATGCCGTCGGTGTCAGCTCGCTCGCCGCCGGTCACTTGACCTTGGTACCGGAATTGATCGCTGCGCTGAAGGCCGAAGGCGCCGAGGACATCTTAGTGTTCGCCGGCGGCGTGATACCGCGCCAGGACTACGACCAACTGAAAAACGAAGGGGTCTGTGCCATTTTTGGTCCGGGCACACCGATTCCCGACTGCGCGTCCCAGGTGATTGATGCCATCCAAGCCGGCCATTGATCTAGCCGCCCTGCGCGCCGGCAACCGCCGGGCGCTGGCGCGGGCCATTACGCTGGTCGAAAGCAGCAACCCGGCCCACCGCGGCGCTGCCAACGAGCTACTGGACGCGCTGATGCCCTACACCGGCAACAGTGTTCGCCTGGGTATTAGCGGCGTGCCGGGCGTGGGTAAGTCAACCTTTATCGAGACCTTTGGCCTGCGCGCCATTGCCCGCGGTCACCGGGTCGCCGTGCTGGCGGTGGACCCCTCCTCGCCCGTCAACGGCGGCTCGATCCTGGGGGACAAAACACGCATGGAGTCCCTAAGCCGAGCCGAGGGTGCCTTCATCCGCCCGTCACCGGCCGGCGACAGCCTCGGCGGTGTGGCTCAGCGCACCCGCGAGGCGATTTTGCTGTGCGAGGCGGCCGGCTACGATCAGGTCTGGGTTGAAACCGTCGGCGTCGGCCAGTCCGAGCACGCCGTTGCCAACATGACCGACGCCTTTATGGTGCTGATGCAACCCGGCGCCGGGGATGAGTTGCAGGGCATCAAAAAAGGCATTTTGGAGCTGGCTGACTTTATCGTCGTCAATAAGGCCGACGGCGAGGCCAAATTACTCGCGGAATCCTCGCGCCGACACTACCAAAACGCGGTTAACCTGCTGACGCATAACGGTTTTTGGCAGCCGAGCGTGCTCAGTGTTAGTGCCGTCACGACGGACGGCCTGGAGGCGCTGGAGGCGAAGCTGGAGGATTACCAAACCCGCGGCGCTGATTCCCTGGCGGCCCGACGCACGCAGCAAAACCTAGCCTGGCTAGACGAGCAGCTACGCACGCTGGC
>CAKZQE010000076.1 GCA_937139465.1 uncultured Gammaproteobacteria bacterium | reverse complement strand
TGGGCGAGGTCGGTTGGTACTACGAGAACAGCGGCGCGAAACGACTGGACGACGGGGGGTGGGATCTGCGCAAACTCAAGAAACTCATCGACCTCGTTCAGGAATCGGGCATTTCCGAACTGGAAGTCACCGAAGGCGAGGAGAAGGTCCGGATCGCCAAGCACTCGGCAGCCGCGCCGGCCACCTATTACGCCCCGCCCCCGCCCGTCGCCCCCGCGGTCGCGCCGGCACCGACGGTTGCCGCCGCCGCAAGCGCCAGCGCACTGCCCGACGGCCACATCGTCAAGTCGCCCATGGTCGGCACCTTCTACCGCGCGGCCTCGCCGACGTCCGCCAACTTCGCCGAAGTCGGCCAGAGCGTGAAGAAAGGCGACATCCTGTGCATCGTCGAAGCCATGAAGATGATGAACCAAATCACCGCGGATACCGCCGGCGTCGTCAAAGCCGTGCTGGCCAGCGACGGTGACCCGGTCGAATTCGACCAGCCGCTATTTGTGATCGAATAATGAAGAAGGTTCTGATTGCCAACCGCGGGGAAATTGCCCTGCGCGTTTTGCGGGCGTGCCGCAGCATGGGCATTAAGGTCGTCGCCGCTCACTCCAGCGCCGACCGCGACTTGATGCATGTTCGCCTGGCCGACGAATCGGTTTGCATTGGCCCGGCACCCGGCGCCAAAAGCTACCTCAACGTCCCGGCGCTGATTGCGGCCGCCGAAATCACCCAGGCCGACGCGATCCATCCCGGCTACGGCTTTTTGTCCGAAAACGCCGACTTCGCCGAGCGCTGCGAACAGTCCGGTTTCACCTTTATCGGGCCGCGCGCGGAAACCATCCGCATCATGGGCGACAAGGTCAGCGCCATTGCGGCGATGAAAAAAGCCGGCGTCCCGACGGTGCCCGGCTCGGACGGCCCGCTCCCGACCGACGCCAAAGCGGTCAAAGCCATTGCCCAGCGCGTTGGCTACCCCGTCATCATCAAAGCCTCATCGGGCGGCGGTGGACGTGGCATGCGTGTGGTCAACGAGGAAGCCGAGCTGATTAACAGCATCGAGCTCACCCAGGCCGAGGCCAAAGCCGCCTTTGGCGACGACACGGTGTACTTAGAAAAATTCCTGCAGCGCCCGCGCCACGTGGAAATTCAAGTGTTGGCCGACGAGCATGGCAACGCGGTGCACCTTTACGACCGTGACTGCTCGCTCCAGCGTCGTCACCAAAAGGTCATCGAAGAAGCGCCGGCACCGGGCATTGATCCCGAAGCGCAAGCCCGCGTCTTTAAAGCCTGCACCGACGCCTGCAAAGCAATCGGCTATCGCGGCGCCGGAACCTTTGAATTCCTGTACGAGGACGGCGGCTTTTATTTCATTGAAATGAACACCCGAGTCCAGGTAGAGCACCCAGTGACGGAACTGGTCACGGGCGTCGATATCGTTGCCGAACAGCTGCGCATTGCAGCGGGTCTGCCACTGTCGATGACGCAGGACGACATTAAGGTTCGTGGCCACGCGTTTGAATGTCGCATCAACGCCGAAGACCCCGAAACCTTCATGCCCTCCCCGGGCCTGGTGAAATCCTGGCACGCCCCAGGTGGACCCGGCGTCCGCGTCGATTCACACCTTTACAACGGCTACCGTGTTCCGCCTCACTACGACTCCCTGATTGCAAAAGTCCTGACCCACGCCGACACACGCGAAGGGGCACTGGATCGTATGCAGATCGCGTTGTCGGAAATGATTGTCGACGGTGTCAAAACCAACGGTCCGCTGCACCAATGGTTGTGCGCGGATGAAGGATTCCGCGAAGGGTGCGTTTCCATTCATTACCTCGAAAAGAAACTGGCTGAATGAGCGACTGGCGGGTGTTAAGGGTGGCGGTTCCTGCCGCCCAAGCCGAGGTCATCGAACAGGTCATGGAGGACAACGGTGCATTGGCCGTGACCATGACCGATGCCGAGGACAACCCGCTGTTCGAGCCGCCCCCCGGCGCTCGCCCACTGTGGCCCCGCGTCCAAGTCGAGGCCATTTTCGGCCAGGACGAGGATGACGACCTGACCCGCGCGGCCTGCCAAAATGCTTTAGCTGAATACCTAGGGGATGCGGCGCCGACACTGGTGACGCAAAACCTTGAGGACCGCGACTGGACACGCCTGTGGATGGACGCGTTTAAACCCATGCAATTTGGCCACCGGCTGTGGATCGTCCCGAGC
Source organism: uncultured Gammaproteobacteria bacterium (assembly GCA_937139465.1). Classification (GTDB taxonomy): domain Bacteria; phylum Pseudomonadota; class Gammaproteobacteria; order Pseudomonadales; family Litorivicinaceae; genus Litorivicinus. The sequence continues at coordinate 2,114 of CAKZQE010000076.1, read as the reverse complement.
TGGCACGAGTGCCCCGCCCCGGATGACGTGAACCTGCGGCTTGACCCCGGCTTGGCCTTTGGCACCGGGACCCACCCGACCACCGCGCTGTGTTTAGCGTGGCTGGACGCTCAAACCGACTGGCCCGATCGGGTGCTGGACTTCGGCTGCGGCAGTGGCGTGTTGGCCCTGGCGGCACTGGCCCTGGGTGCCGGCAGCGCCGATGGCACCGACATCGATCCCCAGGCACTGTCGGCGACCATGGACAATGCCGAGCGCAACGGCCTCAGCGAGCGCATCGCCGTGCATGCCGCCGAAGGCTACAGCGCGGCGCCCTATGACCTGGTGATGGCTAACATCCTGTCCGGCCCCCTAGTTGAGCTGGCTGACGTGCTGCTTACCCACCTCAGGGTCGGTGGTCACCTTGTGCTATCCGGGTTGTTGGCTGAACAAGCGGCGGAGGTCATGGCCGCCTACCCCTGTGTCGACTTTGACGAGCCGGCAATCCTCGACGGCTGGTGCCGACTTTCGGGTAAGCGTTCGCACTAGACCTGTCTATCGGTCCACGATCTATTTGGGCCGATCGCGCTAGCCTTAGGGCATGACAGAAGCCGCTGAAACACACCGCCACGCCAAACCCTTATTCGGGTGGATCAGTCTTACCTGGTTAGCCCTCTGCGTGGCCGTGGGCATGGCGATGTACGCGTTCTTAGCTGCCTCCGGACAGGGCTGGACCCACCCCAAGGTTGCCTCAGCCCAAGCCTCCGCCTGCGCCCTTTTATCCTGTGCACCACCGCCACCCATTGAGTCGGCGCTGTGGCACGCGGACGAGCTGATTCAAAACGGCAGCAATCTGCAGGGAACCTTGACGGCATTGTCCCCACAGGCCAGCCAAGCACCGCCGATCGTCCTGACCCTAGAAGACCAGCAGGGTATCGCACGCTCACGCGAGCTGACGCCCGCGCAGTACCAAGTCACCCGCACCGGCGATCAGCTGGCCGTTCGCATTGAGTTGGCGAACGATACCCAAACCCCGTACAAAACCCTAAAATGGCGCGCGCTTCCGCAACCAACCGGCGGAAAAATTGACGCCACGCTGGAACTCGCGAAACATCCCTAGTTGGCGTAAACTCCCGCCTCGAATTTGAGGCACTCGCATGCGAATTGGCGACTTCAAACTGACAGGTCAGGTCTTGCTAGCGCCCATGGCGGGTGTGAGTGACCGCCCGTGCCGCCAAATCAGCGTCCGCTATGGCGCCGCACTCGCCACCACCGAAATGCTCATCAGTGATCGTCGCCATTGGCGATCAACCAAAAGCCAAACCCGCCTCAACTTTGACCACAACCCAGGCCTCGTATCCGTTCAGATTGCTGGCAACGACCCCGCCCAGATGGCGGATGCGGCTCGCGCACTGGTCGAACGCGGGGCCGATATGATTGACATCAATATGGGCTGCCCGGCAAAAAAAGTGTGCGGGGCCGCAGCCGGCTCGGCGCTGCTGCGGGACTTGCCTCGGGTACGCTCGATCCTAGACGCGGTCATCGCCGCCGTCGCCGTCCCTGTCACCGTCAAAACGCGCACCGGGTGGGATGACGATCATCGTACCGCCATCGAGTTTGCCCAGATGGCTGAGGCCGCCGGCGCTCAGGCCATGACGCTGCACGGGCGTACGCGGGCCCAGCACTTCAACGGACTGGCCGAACACGACACCCTAAAACGGGTGCGCGATGTGACCCAGATGACCCTGATTGCCAACGGCGATATCACCGATCCCACCACAGCGCGGGACGCGATGCAGGCATCGGGCGCAGATGGTGTCATGGTGGGCCGTGGGGCGCAGGGGCGGCCGTGGGTTTTGGCGCAGATTGCGCATAATCTGTTTGACACGCCCTCACCAACCATCCCCCAAGGCGCGGATCTGGTTGATATGGTGTTGCAGCATTACAGCGACATGATTTCGTTTTATGGCCGTGATTTCGGCCAGCGCGTAGCGCGCAAACATCTGGGATGGTACATGGATCAGGCCGGGACAGGGACAGAGCTGCGCCGCGCAGTGCTGACCGCCAAGGCCCCGTCAGACGTGTTGCGGCTGTTGCCGCGCGCATTGACAGAGCCAGAAAAGGTGGCCGCGTAA
>CAKZQE010000075.1 GCA_937139465.1 uncultured Gammaproteobacteria bacterium | reverse complement strand
TTGACCCGCGTGTCCTGACCCACCGCGTCCTGAAAACGCACTTTGTAACCGATGAGCTGGCCCAGCTCGGTTTGGGTTTCTTCGGCGATGCGAGCAGCAACGGAGCGGGCCGCCAGCCGACGCGGCTGAGTGTGACCAATTTTGCCCCGACGACCGCGGCCAAGTGCCAAACAGAGTTTGGGCAACTGAGTGGTCTTTCCCGACCCGGTGTCGCCGACCACGATCACCACCTGATGGTCGCGAATGGCGTCGGCGATCTCGTCAATGCGCTGGGAAACCGGCAGATCCGGCGGAAAGCTTAGGTTGGGCGTGATGTCGCTGCTATCGGGGGCCATGGGCGGCCCCCACAGTGGCGTTAGCGCAAGGCGCGGCGAAGCACCTTGCCGACGTTGGTTTTTGGAAGTTCATCGCGGAATTCGAAGGCACGGGGCACCTTGTAGGCTGTCAGTCGCTCGCGGCACCAGTCATTCAGGGCTTCGATATCGACGTCCTGCTCGACGACCAGGTATGCCTTAACCGATTCGCCCTGAGCGTCGTCGGGAACCCCGACCACGGCCGCCTCTAATATATCGGGGTGAGAGGCTAGCACATCTTCGACTTCGTTCGGGTAGACGTTGAAACCGCTCACCAGAATCATGTCTTTTTTGCGATCGACAATTTTGAAGTAGCCGTCATCAAGCAGCATCCCCATGTCCCCGGTCTTGAAGTAGCCGTCCGGACTCATCACTTCGGCGGTCGCCTCTGGGCGCTTCCAGTAGCCTCGCATTACTTGCGGGCCTTTGACCGCTAACTCGCCAACGGCGCCCGGCGGCAATGCCTGCCCATCCTCGTCCAAGATCACGCAATCCGTGTCCGCCAGCGGCAAGCCAATGGTGCCGACCTGGATGCCCTCGATCGGGTTCACAGTCACCACCGGGCTGGTTTCAGTCAGGCCATAGCCTTCACAGATCGCGCAACCAGTGACGCTCTCCCATTCGCTGGCGGCCTTCGACGTCAGCGCCATGCCGCCGGACACCGTCAGCATCAAGCGGGAAAAGTCGAGCTTGCGGAAACGTTCTTGTTTAAGCAGCCCCACAAACAGGGTGTTCAGGCCAATAAAGATGTCAAAGGGCGTGCGTTCAAGCAGCTTCAGGAAAGCCGGCATATCACGCGGATTCGTAATCAACACCGACGTGCAACCGCACTTAAACAGCCACATCATGTGGCCGACAAAGGAAAAGATGTGATACATCGGCAAGGGCGCGATCGCGGTCATGCCAGGGCGGACGTAGCCGTCGAACAACAGGTCGATCTGCATCATGTTGGCGAGGATATTGCGGTTGGTTAGCACCGCACCCTTGGACACCCCGGTGGTGCCGCCGGTGTACTGCAGCGCCAGCACATCGTCATGCTGCCCTTTATGGCGAGTCGCAGGCGGCAGGTCTGAGCGGCGCAGAATGTCGATCAGTTTGATGTGGCCGGCCAGTTCGAACGGGGGCACCATTTTTTTGATGTGCTTGACCGCGAAGTTCATGAACAGACGTTTCGGCGTCGGCATGATGTCGGCCAGTTCAGTGACCACCACGGTCTTGACTGGGGTGTCGGCAATGCAGGCATCGACGGTCTCGGCCATGTTCGCCAGCACCAAAATGCCAATGGCCTCGCTGTCGTTCAGCTGGTGTGCCAATTCGCGGGGTGTATACAGCGGGTTGACGTTGACCAACACCGCACCAATTCGCATCAGCGCAACGGCAAAGACCGGGTACTGTAAGCAGTTAGGCAGCATCAGTGCGAACTTATCGCCGGCTTTGACACCGACCTCGTGCTGCAGCCACGGGGCAACACGATCCGCCTTTGCGCTCAAATCACGGTACGTCAGTTCAGCGCCGAAATTGGCAAAGGCGACTTGGTCCGCGAAGTGTTCGATGGATTCGTCAAACAGATCCGCAACACTGGTGTAGCGGTCGAGCTCTATGGAGGTGGCAGGCGCATTGGGAAATTCCACGTAGGGTGACCCTTTCTTATGATTGTCGTTTGTCCACGACTTTAGTCGACTGGAGCCGCCGGCACAACTAGCACCACTCACCCGAACGCAGAACACACGCGCGTTTGAGCGGCAATTCGTCCCAGGTCTCATTGTCGGTCAGTGGTGCGGTCGCCACGACGGTGACCACGTCCTTCGGCGTCGTGACCTGGGCAAAGTCGACTGTCATGTCCGCATCCTGCAGACGGGCTGCGCCAAAGGGTGCACGACGCGTGATGCTCACCAGTTTGCTGGTACGCCAGCAGTAGAGCGCGCGGCCATCCGTTAACAGCAAGTTGCACACCCCGTATTCGGACAAGGTGCGGGCAGCCTTCGCAAAGGCCGATTTAACCTGCGCAACGGTGGGCAGTTTGGTGTGGTGCTCCAGCTGGGCCATCAGGTAACAAAACGCGTGTTCCGAATCCGTGGTTCCGATCGGCCGAAAACGCCCCAAGGGTAGCCGTTTCACGCCAGGCAACTGGCCGTTGTGGGCGAAGGTAAAGTGGCGCCCCATGAATTCACGGTGAAAGGGGTGGGTATTTTCGAGATTGACCGCGCCAGCATTGGCCTGGCGAACATGGGCGATGACCGCGGTCGAGCGTATCGGCAAAGCCTGGACCAATTCGGCGACCGGTGATTGGCAGCTAGCGGCCTCGTCACGGAACTCTTGGATGCCTTTGCCCCGATAAAACACAACACCAAAGCCGTCGCGATGAGGCCCTGAATGGCCGCCTCGAACGGCGAGGCCGCTAAAGCTAAATCGAATATCCGTTGGGACATTGGCACTCATGCCAAGCAATTCACACACGTGGGGATCCTTTCTCAAGGGCCCAAAGCATAGCAAAGCTACCAGCCTAAGGTCAGGCCAAGTGAAGCGCGGTTGCCCTCGACCTGGAGCGCCGCGGTCACCCGGTTGCGCGGGCCTTGGGCTCGGTAGGACAGCTGGACGAAGCCTTCCGTTGCCCGGGCGCTTTGGTTCATGGCCTCGGTCAGCCCGGTATAGACCGTTCCGGCAACACGCCAATCGGTGCTGACGATGCCCGCCCCGAGTTCAACCACCCCGGCACCCCACCAGGTGCCGATACCCCACTGCGCCCGATAGCCGGCGCGGGCCTGCAACGCACTGGATTGCCAGTCCGATAGGCGGACATCACCCCAGTCGCCAGCGTCCTCGGCGCCCTGGTGATGCTGAAGGCCGATAAAGGGTCCACTGTCACCACGCCCACGCAACCAACCCTCACCCGACACCCCCACCCAGATCGAGTCAGCGCCATCACGATTCCCCAAGCCGACGGAGGCCAGCCCCGTCACGACCCAATCGCCGTGCACTTGGCTGAACCCGCTCAGCAGGTCGAAACGATTGCGGCCTGAAGATTCCTGGGTGTAGGTCAGGGACACCGGCAACCCCGTCACGCGAGCGCCGACGGACTGGGCATCGGACTGGGTAATCAGGGTCCAGCCAAGCTTCTGGTGACGCAAGGCGTCCATCGCGTAGTCGGCGCGTTCACTTTGAGCCAGCAATTCATCGCCACGGGCGGCCAGCACGGCCTTGACCGCGGCACTGGGTTCGGCCACGGCGCTGGGTGTAGCGGTCAGTTCCGTACTCGCGGTATCCGGGTCCGCCTCAAGCGCGAAGGTGCCTGCGTAATTGGTCACCTCGGTGAAGTCGTCATGGTTTTCAACCGTCAAAGCGTCGCCATATTCAGCCTGAAACAGGCAGACATTGCCGAAGTCACACCGCACCGTCGTGGGCCCATCGGCCACGCCGTCAATCTCGACCACAAAGGGGTCGTAAACCACCACGCCGTTTCTGCGCAGGGTGAAGCTGTACTGAAAATTCGTGCCGTCGTAGACCGCATGGGACACCTGCAGTGAATCGGCGAAAGACAGCGGCGCCGCGGCAACGGCGAAGGCAAGTAAAGACGTTCTCATCGGAGTGATCCTGGTCAATGAATGTGCGCTATTACTTTCAACGCGACACCAAAACCGCGACCTCGTACGCAGGTTCTTGGACTGGGCTAGGACCGCGTATCGAACCCCCGGCCATGGTTTGGGTTCTGTCCTCGCCACTAGTCTCGGGGCATGAAACCTTTGTTGATCTTCCTTTCCGCCACGGCCCTTGCGGGTTGCCAAAGCCTGGCGTCGAAGCCGCCGTCAGGCCCGTGCCGTTTGCCGGATTCGACACATTACTTGGGTGCTCAGCAGTTCACCCAACCCGGCGCATCAACCTTCGCCGACCAGTCCTCCTGTTTGGCGCAGGGTGGGACCTATACCGCCGATGGCCGCGGTCTGCTGGCCGACCAAACCCGCCTGCGCGCCCAGCGTGGTGACGCAGCCGCCTGGATCCAGCTGGGTATGTGGGCCGAACACGACCGGCCACCCCGCTTTGCTGACGCCAGCGACGCTTACCGCACCGCGTACCGACTCGGCTTGCGTGAGGGGGCATGGCACCTGGGCCGCATGGCTGAGCATGGGCTCGGGCAGTCGCCGGATGGCCAAATCGCACTGAATTGGTATCAACGGGCCGCTGACGGCGCGCGTCTGGTCCCCGCACGCGAGCTGGCGGCAGCGAAACGGCTGCATGGCACGATGTCGCAGCAACTGCACGAGCAGCAGCGGCAACTGCTGGAAAGCCAGCATGAAACGGCGACCCACAAAACGCAGCTTGCGGCCACCGAAAGCGCCCTGTTCCGGATGGACCTTGGGGCTCAGCCGGCCCGCTGCGGCCGGGCCATGGATTGGCGTGCCCTCGGCGACTCGGTGGCTGGGTTCGCCTTGGCCCTGAAACAATTTGACCAGCACTACAGCGATCAGGGCTGGCTCTGGCTAAGCGGCGATCAGCTACCGGGCTGGGCATCGGACCCGGTGGTGGCCGATCTGCTGTCGGACTTTATGCAAACACGCCGCAGCTCGGTCGCCCTGAGTAGCGCCTGGGCCCAGCGCGTTCCCGCGGATCGCGGCCCACAGCCCTGGGTGGTGATGGACCAGGCGACGGGCATCCATCAGTGGCGCCACACACGGATACGTTTTGACTGCGCGCTTTGAGCCCCATCGCGTGCTGGGTTCGGGCAATCAGGGCGAGGTCTGGCTAGCGCACGACCGGCAACTGGACCGCTGGGTTGCCATCAAGTCCGGCCCGTCACTGGACCATGAAGCCTGCGACTTCCCTGTGTGCGAGGCCGTGGTGCCCCTGTATGACCGCCTTGAAGATGGACGATTAGTGTATGAATACTGCCCATGGCCCACGCTCGAACAACGCCTAAGCAGCGGTCCCATCACAGCATCCGAGTGCGAGATCATCTGTCGTCACGCCTGGCGTGCCCTGGCAGCGTTGTTTGCCAGCGGCTGGGCCCATGGGGACCTGGCGCCGGATAACCTTGTGGTGTCAGCCACCGGCGAGGTTCGCTTGATCGACCTCGGCTCGCGGGTGCGACCTAATCAAGCGCCCCGCACCATTCGCCCGAATTATTCGGCGCCCGAGGTGCAAAGCGGTTCCGCCGTCGATGAGGCGGCGGAGGTTTACGCCATGGCGCAGGTGCTGATGTGCGCCGTTGGACGCGTGCAGGGCGTCAAGCGTTTACGGGGCAGGCTTCAGGCGTGCCTGGCGGAAACGCCAAAGGCGCGACCGACCTTGGCTCAACTCAACCAACCGCTGCAGGATAAACGCCGTGCAAGCGGGCGGGTGCTGGTGCTAGTCGCAGGCTTGATGGCCGCATTCCCACTTAGCGACATCACACCAGAGCGCGGTCCCTGGCACCAGCTCACGTCGTCCATCGACGCGCCGACCCCGCGATTACGACCCCTGCCGCCATAACCCGATTGGCGACACTTAGCGAGCGCGTTACTCTCTAGCCAGCTAAGGAGAATTCATGACACCCACCGTTAACGCCACCATCAGCCCCCGCTCACACCTAAGCCTGCTCAGCCAAGACGAGGTCGCCCAGCTAACCGACGCCGGAATCAGCGGCCTGCACGAATTGATGCGCAACTGCGCCCTGGCGGTATTGAACGTCGGCAGCAAGGACGACACCGGCTACGGCCTAATGGATCAATTCCCTGATTTCACCATCGAAGTGGTTGGGTTCGAGCGCGGCATTCGCCTTGAAATCACCAACGCGCCGTCCAACGCCTTTGTCGACGACACCATCATCACCGGCATCCGCGAACACCTGTTTGCCGTGGTTCGCGACATCTTGTACACCGGCACGACCCTGGCGCGATTTGACCTTGATGATGTCCAGGAAACCACCAATGCGGTGTTCCACCTATTACGCCATGCGGATGTCCTAGTCGCCGGCCGCAACCCGTCGATGGTGGTGTGCTGGGGCGGGCACAGCATTAGCCGCATCGAGTACGACTACACCAAAGAGGTCGGCCACCAATTAGGCCTGCGTGGCCTGGATATCTGCACGGGCTGCGGCCCGGGCGCCATGAAAGGCCCAATGAAAGGCGCCGCCATCGCCCACGCAAAACAACGGATCAAGGATGGTCGTTACCTGGGCATCACCGAACCGGGCATCATCGCCGCTGAAGCCCCAAACCCAATCGTTAACGAGCTGGTTATCATGCCGGACATTGAAAAACGACTGGAGGCCTTCGTACGTATCGGCCACGGGATCGTCATTTTCCCGGGTGGCCCTGGCACGGCGGAGGAACTGCTGTACCTGCTAGGCATTTTGATGCACCCCGACAATGCGGACCAACCCATGCCGCTGGTAATTTCCGGGCCCGCCTCGTCCGAGCCGTTCCTGCGCCAGGTTGACCAGTTCGTTCACAACACGCTTGGTGAAACCGCGGCCAATCGCTATCGCCTGATCATCAACGACCCCGAGGCCGTGGCCCAAGCCATGTACGCCGGGATGAAGTCGGTGCGCGAGTTTCGCTACGACACCCAAGACGCCTTTACCTTTAACTGGCGGCTGGCCATTGACCGCGAGTTTCAAACGCCCTTCCCGCCAACCCACGAGAACATGGCAGCGCTGGACCTATCGCTTGAGCAGCCGGTGCACCTGCTGGCCGCCAACCTGCGCCGTGCCTTCAGCGGGATCGTCGCCGGCAACGTCAAGGCGCCCGGCGTTGCCGCGGTTCGCGCCCATGGACCCTATCAGCTACACGGTGAGCCGGCATTGATGGCGGAAATGGACGCGCTGCTGACTGCGTTTGTGCAGCAAGGCCGGATGAAAATCGACGGCAATTACACCCCCTGCTACGAGATCAGCCGGTGACACCAGCGGTGCGCCAGCTCAAAGCGGCTGGCATCGCGCACCGCGTACACCGCTTTGACGCGGCGCCAGGGGACAGTGGTTACGGGCTTGCGGCCGCCGCCGCACTTGGGGTCGATCCGGCCCGGGTGTTTAAAACGCTGATGGCCACCAACGGGCGCGATTTCGCCATCGGCATCGTGCCGGCCAACGGCTCGTTAAGTTTAAAACGCCTTGCCGCCGCGCTTGGATGGAAAAAAGCCAGCATGGCTGACCCCGCCGATGCCGAGCGCCTCAGCGGCTACCTGGTTGGCGGCATTAGCCCACTGGGCCAGAAGAAACGCCTGCCCACCCTGATGGACACCAGCGCCGAGCACTGGTCAACGATCTTCGTCAGCGGTGGTCAGCGCGGGCTGGATATTGAAGTGGCGCCTCAGGCGTTAGTGCACCTGGGCGTCACTCAGGCCTCAGTGGCCGACGCGTGAACGCAGGGACTTGGCCCCGTCCATCATCAGGGCGTGGTCGCTGGCAAGCAGAAACAGGCTAGCACCGCGTTCGCGCCATATGGGTATTTCGTCCAGATCCGCAACGAACATGCCGACCGCACGGTGTGCGCGCAGGCAGGCATCGATGATTTGCTCGACCGCTTCGATAACCACGGGATCCTTAGGCGTCGCCGCATTCAGTGCCACGGTCAAATCGGCACGGCCGATGAACAGGCAATCAATGCCCTCGACGGCCGCGATGGCATCGATTTCAGCCAGCGCTTCCGGGTCTTCGATCTGAGCGATCACACTGACTTCCGACGGTGTACCCGCCAGGTGCCCCGGCATACCGCGCGTACCATAGCCCGCAGCGCGGGTTGAACCTGCAAACCCACGCCCGCCCTCACCGTAGGCGCATGCCTTGGCCACGGCTTCGGCCTCGGCGGCGTTACGAACGTGCGGCACGACGACCCCGGCGGCCCCGCGGTCCAGGCAATCCAAGATGGCCGCAGGTGAGTTGGCGACAATACGCTCCACCGCTGGAAAATCGTTGGCCCGGGCAATCGCGCAACACTGATCCAGGGTTTCGCGATTAAAGGGCGCGTGCTCCGCATCCAAGCAGACCAGGTCCAGCGGCGTCATCGACAGCACTTCCGTGACATGAAAGTGCGGAGTTTTCTGGAAGGTGCCGAGCATACACTCGCCACCGGCCAAGCGCGCTTTGAAGCTTTTGACCTGCGGGCCAAGTACCAGACTCATGCGCCCCCCCACAGGGTTTCGCTGGCAATCGCGGCACCGTCGGCAAGGGTTTTCAGCTTGGCCCAAACCACGTCGGTCTGCACACTGCCAAAACCAGCAAAGGTGCTGAACCCACAGTCGGTACCGGCGATGACGCGCTCACGGCCAACAATGTCAGCGAAGCGCAAAATACGTTCAGCCACCAAAGACGGGTGTTCAACAAAGTTTGACGTCGAGTCGATCACACCGGGCACCAGGATTTTTTCGTCAGGGATGAAATCACTGTGGTCGCGGATCACCTGCCATTCATGGCCGTGCCGGGGATTAGCCGTCTCAAACAACAGGGCCGCTGGGCGCGCCTTCAAAACGGTCGGTAGAATCACTTCGAGCCCGACATCACAGACGTGCGGCCCCTCGTAGTTGCCCCAGCAGATATGCATGCGCATTTGCTCGGGATCGATGTTGCGGGTGGCGTAGTTCAACACTTCGACGTGGCGGGCAATAGCTGCGAGGTACTCCTCATCCGAGGCTTCCTTAAACATCATGTGCCGTCCGAGCCCCAAGTCCGGCGAGTCAAGCTGCAGCTGGAAACCGGCATCGACGATGCCCTCGTACTCGGCGCGCATGGCTTCGGCCAAGGCCTCCAGGTACTCATCCTGCGTCGCGTAAAACTCGTTGGGCTGAAACAGTGCGATAACGCCCGGGCTGGCGGCATTCATAAAGCCACCGGCGACTTCCGTGCCGTGCAATGCGCTGTCGAAGTTGGCGAGGTCTTCGTTCAGCGGCTGCATGGACTTGACTTCGATCGGGCCGACGCATTTCGGACGCTTGTAGTCCGGCACTCCGCCCGAGCGCGACGCCCACTTGGAGTAGTTCGGGAAGGCTTCCAAGTCCTTTGGCGTGCGGCGCGGGCTGTCGCCTTCAAAGCCGGTGATGCGATCTTTTATGTAGGTGGCATAGGAGATCTTGCTTTGCTCGCCGTCGCTAACCAAATCGATACCGCTGGCGATCTGTTTGTTGACGACATCGGCCACCGACTCGGTAATGGTGGCGTTGAGCGCAGCACTGTCGTATGGCTGGCCGTTTTCCCGGGCAAACACGCCTTCGGTGACGGCTTCCGAGCGCGGCAAGCTGCCAACGTGAGTCGTAAGAATTCGATCGCTGCTGTACATGGGTCTACCTTTCGTGGTGTGTTCGTTTAATGAGTGAGCGTCAACAGGTCCGCCAGGGCGTCATTGACAACGTCCGGTGCTTCCAGCGTCGACAGATGACCGCACCCCGGTATCAGCACCAAGGTCGACGCGGGTATCAATTCGGCCATCTCGTGCTGTCGCTCGGGCGGGCACAGCGCGTCTTCAGCCCCCGCCATAATAAGGGTCGGACAGGCGATGTGCCGCAAAAATTCACGCTGATCCGGCCGGTCGCGCACCGCTTTGACTTGGCGCGTCAGCACCTCCGGCCCCTGATCGACAGCCATATCGCGGATGGTGGCCAAAATCGTCTCGTCGTCACGGCAGGCCGTGCCCAAATAAAGCGGCTTGAGTTGTTCGAGCACGATCGATTCGAAGTTGCCCCCCATCACACGGGTAATCAACTGATTGCGCTGACGTTGACGCTGGCCGCCGTCGTTGCAGGCGTTGCTGTCCAGTAACGCCA
>CAKZQE010000074.1 GCA_937139465.1 uncultured Gammaproteobacteria bacterium | reverse complement strand
GCCGAGTCCAAAAAGCCGCGGGTGTCCAGGTCCATATTCAGCGCCATCAGATCGCTGGGTATGGCACTGCTCATGCTGCCTTCGTCCGTGCCAAAGGCCGTATTCGACACATCCCAGGTGCTGAAGGTGTTCGTCACGCCACCGACAGTAGACGGGCCGAACCAGCGCACCAACGACCCGGTGCGCAAATCAACCACGTAAACCCCGATACCCATCGACGCCGCTTGGTTCAGGTCGCCGGTCCGAGGGTAAGTGGCCGTATCCACCCCCGCGGGGTCCTCGAGGTCCTCGTAGGTTTTATCAAACGACGGATCGTAGCCACCAGCAAATACCGCAACCGGTTGATGCTCCATCGCATTGTTGTGGTGGCCGCGCAGCTTGCCCAGGCTCGGTTTTGACCAGGTCTGACCCAACAGGCTAAAGGCCCCACCACTGCTGGGGTCAATCTTCCACTTCAGTTTCGGCTGCAAACGGTCCGACACATCCAGCGCGTAATACGCGCGCCCGCCCCGGCGCAACCCAAACACCAAGATCGCCTCGTCACCGTCGGCGCTTCGGACCAAGCCATTGGGCCGGTTATCCGAGGCGTTGGTGACGTCATCCAAATACAGCGCCAGCGGACCGTCGGCCAAAATCAGGTGTTCATCCTCCGGATTTTGGTAACGCGCCTGCAGACGCGTCTGAGCCGAACCGCTCACCGCCGTGCACCCGGTATTGGGTCCATCGGTGTAGGCACAAAACGCCTCGTCGACCATGAACGACCACAGCTCCGACCCGGTCGCGGTGTCAATCGCCCGCAACAGCCCGTCATTGGCGAGGTAAAACAGGGTTTGTTTGGACGGCGTGTTGGCGCCCACGTCGTAATGCAGCACCGCAGGCCCGGAGTGCAGAATGTCACCATGCGGCCAATCCAACAGGGTATCCGTCGCCGGATCGACGCCGCGGGCGATCTTGATCACGTCCGTGGCTTGCGACGCCCCCAGGCTGAACCGCGTGGCCAGCGCCGAGGCATTGGCCGCGGTAACGGCATTGGCCGCATTGGATAGATCCGCCACTGACAGATTAATGCGGGCATACACCTTGCGGTTCGCTGGCGTGGCCAAAAAGTCCTGAATCAACTGCCACCCGGTGCCGCCGGCGTCGCCCTTGCCACCGTCTGCTAACTGAACGTCGTCCACGAAGTGATCGTGGGTGTCTTTGCGCAGCACCAGGTTTTCCGTGCTGGTGCCGTCGCCGTTGGTGGTGACCTCATAGGCCTGCAGCCCAACCTGGGTGCCGGTACCTGCTTCCAAGGCCAGCAAGCACTCGGTCACAGCGACGGGCGCCGATCCGTCCGCGGTCAGGGTGTCGCTGACACTGGACGGCTGCGAGCACTTGAGGGAGTTGAGTTCAGTGGTGTCGGCCACCTCGGACAAGGATTCGCTGTGGATCTGGTAGCGCTTCAGGGTGCCGCGCCAGCCACGCTTTGTGGTCGGCTCAAAGAACGCCATGTAGACGTCCTTGCCGGTCTCGGAGCGATCGCCTGCATTGGTGCCAACCGCTGGCGCCGTGCGCACCGGGGTCCAGCGGCGAATGCCCTGCAGCGCACCCTGAATCGCGTTTTTCAGGCTTTCAGCGGAATCCGCGGTGTAAAAGTCGCTGTCGTCCTCGGCAAAGGTGGCGGACTTCACCAACACTTCCGAGTTAACGCCCTGGAACCCGATCACAAAGTTGGCCACGTTCTGAATGCCCGGCCACGCCGAGGTCGGGATCAAGTCCGCGTTGCTCATAAAGTACGTGAGCTCGTCTAACCAGCTAAAGCGCTCTAGGTTCTGCAGCCGCTTGACCGCCAGGTCCGGATTTGGCGACGGTGACGTGGCGTCGCTGTAACCGGCGAATTGCTGGTGCGGTGCCTCACCCGGTGACACCACTGCACCGCGGACACTGACGGTGTCGACCGCTTGGTTAGTCGCGACCTTTAACCCGTCACTGCGGGTGTAGGACATGGCCGCAATTTCCGAGTTGGCATCACCGTCGAATTCGGGGTCGCCGTCAGTCACCAAGATCGAATAGTTCTTCTGGCACAGCGCCGGGTCGGCCTCGGTTGGATTGTCTGACATGGGGCTGCGGTACTTACCGGTGCTGAGCACCGCACGGCTGTCATGGTTGCCATCGCTGGTGCCATTTAACGGCGTATCACCGGCAAAATACCGGGCGGCTTCGTACATGGATTCAGCCAAGGGCGTCGACGAGTCTGCTTCGACCGCGGCGATGGTTTCTAGCAACACTTCTCGGTTGGTCTTGCTCGGGGTCGCTGCGTTGGCATCGTCCATATTCGACACCGCGAACACGACTTTACCGCCGTCGGCATTACCGATGGCGTCAGCACTGTTGAACACCATCAGCCCAAAGCGCACACCGCCACTTTCGCTGATCACCTGGCTGATCGCTTTTTTGGCAACGCCTAGCCGTGACATCCGGCCCACCGGATGCCCGTTGGGGCCTTTGACGCCAAAACGAAAGTTCAGGTAGTTGGCCGAGTAGACATCGATCGACAGCGGCGTGGCGCTGTGACCGTTGTAGTTCAGCGGCATCTTGTAGCCGGGGTTATTGGTAAAGGTCGTTTCCCAGGCATCCGAGTGGGTTTGGCTGCCAACGTAGCCGACACCGTTGTTCCAATTGCGCGGCGTGCGTTTCAGGCCCTGGCTGTCACCCTCGTCAAATAAGCAGTCGTGCTGAGTCTGCCAGCGCACCTGGCGGCGACTGTAAAAAGGCACTTTAGCGTCAGTCACGGACTGGCTCTTGCACTGGCGATTAAAACGGCAATTGTTGCCGGCCTGGGCGCCGGCCAACTGGGTGCAGCTCTGGACCTGGTTGTTCGTCGCGCGGCACGCACTGGCTTCATCGGACGCTTTGATCCAGTTGCTTTGCCCCTGGGGCCCAGTGGTGACTTTGCTGTAATCAATCCCGCCTAAGCCGCTGCCCGAGGTTTTCTCGCAGGTGCCGCCATAGCCGTATTTTACGCCCTGCTCGTTAGTGAAATAGTCCCGGTTCTGCCACTGCCACACCGAGTAGGTGGTGTAAATGTTTGTGGTGCCGCTTTGATACCGACAGCTACCCTGGGAGTAATTGGTCCAGTTCGAAGGGTTCTCGCAGTAGGCCTCAACCACGGACTCGTTTTGGGCCTTGTAGGTGGTGCCGTTGTTGGCGCCTGTGAAGGTCGCAACGATGTTGCGATTGGAGATATCCGGACAGGTCGGCCCGGGTAACGTCAGGTCTTTGCTCCAGGGTTCGTCGTAGTAGAACCAGGGCGCGACAAACTGCGACAGGTCCTTGTCGCCATTCGCCAGCGTTGGCACCGAATCCCAGTTCGACTGTAAGGCATACCAAAACGGGCGGTGCGACCAGCCCTGCAAGGCTGTGCTGGCGCTAAAGCCTGGGTAGGTGTTGTTCAGCCACTGATAAACCCGTCGATCCGCCACCGGGCTGGTGTTACTGCCGTTGGCCATGGATTCTAGCCGCGAGGTGCCCTCATAGCCGCCACCGTCAGCCCGCAGCGGCGCCCAAAACGCGCTGGCACTGGATGCCCACGACTCGCCCGAGTCCTTTAAATCGTTGCCGTTGGTGTCCGTCCACGGGCGCGAGCGGATGGGTTGGCGCTGATTGTTCATGTAAAGGTCGACAATCGAGTGCTTCAGGTTGCCATTGGCGCTGTCATTTTTCGGCCACCCGCTGCTGTTGTACTCACTGCTGTTGACCCCAACCGGCGCGCTTCCGCCGGGGAAACTCGACTCGTTGAGGGTCTCGCTGCCGCCGTAGGGCTCCCAGCGCACCCATTTTTTATCCCGGTAGACCCCGAGACCCGGACCCGCTTTTAATGCGGCAATTTCTGAATCCGTAAAGAACGCCCGCGGAGACAGCACGCCCGCTTCCTGCAGCGACCGGCGCGAACCCATGCAGCGGTTGTGGTTGCCGTCGTAGTTGGCGTCATACCAGTTCGGATCACGGAAATTGGTCAGAGCACGGATGCCTTCGTCCATCCAGTCCTCGCCGCGCCAGTTGTTCATCGACAATGCGGCCAAGCGCGGGTCATGCTCGGCTGTGCCGGCCGGCAGCCACCACAGGTAACGGCGGTCATAGTCCCGTAGCAACTCGCGATCGCCCCAATCGGTGTATTCGTCCGACGTGCCTGGCGCCATCACTTGCTTGCCCGAGGGCCAC
>CAKZQE010000073.1 GCA_937139465.1 uncultured Gammaproteobacteria bacterium | reverse complement strand
GGGCCTGCATGGGTAGGGCCGACGCGCGGATCAGACAATCACCGGCCAGCCCCGTAACCAACACCAAGCCCCCCAGCCAGAGGCCCCACCATCGCTTCAGGCTATCGAGCATGAACGGTCAGGGTCAGCGATGGTGACTGCGCGTTCAGGCTAGGTTTCAGCATGTTCTCGACCGCTGCGCCGGGATAGCGGTACAGCCCCGGCGTCACCGCCCGCCAGAGTGAAAGCGTCCGCAGCACACCAGACTCGGGCGGGTTGGCCGCGAGGGTCAGCGCATCCGAGCCCTGGGTAAACCGGGTGATCTCGGTCACTAGGGTGTAGCGATCGTCCAGATAGACGGCACTGCCGGTATCGAATTGCTGGACGTCCTCACCCATGGATTCCAAAAGCCCCCGGGCATCTAGACCACCCAGACTCGGGTTCTCGACCTCCAGCCCGCCGGGCGCCTTTTCTTCGACCAGCCATTCACCGGTGTAGCGCACACGGTCAGTGCGCGTGGTCACCACACTGATAATCAGGTCGCCCTGATTGACCTCGATATGGTTAGCCCGTGGATCCAAAGGCAGTGGATTGAACTGCGCGTCGTAGCGATACAGCGTGCGCTCGACACTGACCGGGGCTGGCGCATCCGATGAGTCGGTCAGCCACCCCAGTGCCCTCGTCAGTGCGCTCGGGGCTGGCTGATCCGCCCGCGCCCCGGTGGCCGCAAAGGTGACGTAAAGCGGCGCATCCACCCGGCTGTGGATCACGCGTTCGACGTCATCAAGCGGAATCGCACCGGGCTGGGCGTCACCGCTCAAGGACCAGTCACCGTCCGCCTGCAGGGCCGCAGCTGCCGTGACCGCGCGATAGACCCAGGCTTTTTCCTGGGTGCTTAGCCAAGACTCCTTCACAACCGCGGAATCCATGGCACCAACGGCGTCGTGACTGAGGGCGGCTTGCTCGGCCATCAGGGCGTAGTAGGCAGTTGCTGCTCGGGCACGTAGGGGCGACCGATAACTGGAGTAGCGGTAGCCCGTGGTATCGGCCTGACTCGCGGCCGTCAGTGCCATCCGGGCCCGCACTTGATCGCCGGTCAACGCGAAGCCGTATCCCAATTGGGCCAGGGCGGTCGGCGACAGGTCCTGGGCCTGTTGCAGCAGGTAACGCATTTCACCGACGTCGGCTTGCCCTGCCTCGGCCAAATGCAGCAACGCGTAGGCTTTGACATCGGTGTCGGAGGCGCGCGCAAGGTTTGGCACATTCGGCCGCATGGCTTGGATCATAGAAACCCGTAGCCGTTCGAGCTGTTCAAACTCGGCGGCCTCGAACACACCGGTGGGTATCGGCATACGCAGGAAATCAAGAGCGTAGAGGCTTAACCAGCGCTCGCTGGCACCGCGCCATGACCACAGGTTAAACAGGCCTGACGGCTGTTGCAGGTCCGCCAGGCGGCGGTAACTGCGTGCCAGTTGACGCTGGGCCTCGGCAAAGCCGGACGACTGCGCCGTCACCGCGTCCATCAACGCCAGCGGCATGGCCTTGGATACTGTTTGCTCCAGGCAGCCATAGGGGTAGCGGCTCAGGCTCGCCAGCAGCGACGACCGGTCCGGCATGGGCACGCGGGAAACGGACACCGACGCGGTGCCATCCTCGAGCTTGGCAAGCATCGACATGGGTAACGATTTTGAGCCGTTGGCAGGCAAGGTGATTCGCTCGCTGAGGGTGATAATCGAACCCGGCGCACGCGCCGTCACTGGCCAGGCGTAGGACAGGACCTCACCGCTGGACAGCGTGACGTCCAGTGCAATGCGACCTGCACCATTGCCCGTGACCGCCACCGGCGTGCGCACGATTTGGGTGTGCCCCGGGCGCGTCCAGGCTACGCGGGCGGTGGGGTCCTTTATGCTAAACGGCCCCTCGGCACGCCATGTCAGGGTCGCGCTTTCGGCATCGCCCTGCGTCAGGGTCAGCCCCGCACTGGCCACGAACTGATCGCCATGGGCGGTGGTCCGCGGCACCGACGAGGTCACCGCCACGGGGTCACGCACGGTGATATCGCCACTGGCCTGCAGCGACTGCTCGCCATCACTGCCGATAACGTCCACCCGCACACGCCCATTGAGCTGGCCAATATCCAAGGTCAATACGGCCTTGCCATGTTTGACCTGAACGGGGTCACTCTGGACCGCGATGGTTTCAAAAAACGTGGCTCGGGCATCCGCGTCGCCGCCCTCGTCACCGCCTATGGTTAACCGTTGCCCGCCAAGGTCCGACAGCATCCGCGCCACCAACCCATAGCCATCAAACAGCGTGGCATCCAGCGCACGCTTGCGCGTAAACCAGTCGTGCGGCGCCGCTTTAGGGTGCTGGGTCAGGTTCAAGATGCCAGTATCGACAAGGGTCGCCACCAACGTGGCGCCATCGCGGGCTTGGGGGGCGTCCACCTGGATCTGGACCCTGGTATTGGGCCGGACCACCTCGGGAAGCGTCAGGCTAAGCGGCTGTGAAAAGCGCTCGGGCGCAATGGATACATGTGCCGCGCCAATGGCACGGGAGGGTCCAGGTGCGTCGGGTTCACCCGCACGGTAGGCCTTGGCTAGCACATACACTTGGTCGGCTGAGCCGGGGGGTGTCAGGCTGATCTCCAGCTTTCGATCCACCAGCGCGGCGTCATAGGTTTGATGAATGCCGTCACCCACCACCATGATTTCAGCGCGGCCATTGAACGGGGCTTCCAAGGTCAGGGTAACGGCCTCGCCCACCGCCGGTGTTGGATTAGACACTGCCATGTCGAGTGTGTCCGGAATAGCTGCGTTGGCCCCCGATGTGCTCCACCAGCCGACCTGCAGCCGGGTCTGGGTCGGCTGGCCGACCGAAGGCAACAACTCGAGTTTGTAGCGGCCATAGGCCAATGGCGGCAGCGTCAGTGTGCCGCGGCCGTTGGTCACCATCAGGGTTCCGCTGTCGCGTATGCCCACATCCTGATAGGTGACTGAGTAACTCCAGTCGCCGTTTCGGGTGTACCAATAGTAGTCCCAGTCTTCTTCGATCAACCGCCAGCGCACCTCGCCATCGCGTGCCTGACCGGTGAAGCTGTCGGCGACCACGACGCTGAATTGGGGCTGGCTGTGGGTCGCGTACCAACGGGCGCCATCAACGGGTTTCACGCCCACCCACCGCGGCTGGGTGGCGACTAGGGTCGAGGCTTCCTGGCGCGTGATGCGGCCGGACAAGGCTTCGAGCTCTGCACGCAGCAATAGCCGCTGGGGCACCGACGCGCCAGCCATGGTCGCCAGCACCGATGGGGCAACGCTAAAGCTAGCCGCGCCGTTGTCTGCGGTGATCAGCGTGGTCGCATCCAACAGCGCCAAGCGTCCGTTTTGATCGTCCAATCCACCGAACACGAAGCCATCAAAGTCAGAAAATGGGCGCCGGTCCGGTTGTTGGCGCAAGCTCAGGGTGATCGGCCGGCCACTGCCCGGCGCGCCAAACAGGTAATCACTTTGCGTGTTGACGCGCAGCGTCTCGGCTGGGCTGATGGCGCTGGGCAGGTCGTTGATCGCCACTTCCATGGTGTCAGGAACGAAGTCCTGGACCTGAAACCGGGTTCGGCCAATCACGGTTTCACCCCGTTTCAGCTGCGCCCGATAGGTGCCGCGTTTGGCAATGGCTCCGAGCTGCAGCGTCGCGGTAACCAGACCATTGTGGTCACTTTTTACGGGGCGACGATCGATGCGCTTGCCATCGGGGCGGATGACTTCAAGTAGCAGGTCCGCCAACCCCAGCGCCCGTTGATCCGTGGCCCTGGCAATGCCTGAAAAGTAAACGAATTCGCTGGGACGGTAGACCCCGCGCTCGGTGCGCAAATAGGCGCTACCCAGCGCACTGGCGGTGGCACCCTGCACGGGCAGTTGGCTCAGCGACAGGGGCGAATCCAGTAGCGATAGGTAGCTGTCGCCCTGGGCGTTTTGGGCTGTCAGCAGCGACGGCCGTTGACCGTTTTCACCCTGCAACAGCGCCGCGGGGATGCGGGCGTAACCATCCTGCTCGATGGGGAAGCGACCCAGGGCCTCTGAATTGCGCGCGTACAACGTCAGGCTGCCGCTTCGCGCCATCTCGGCCGTTTTGTAATCACGCACCGACACCCAGATCGCGTCGCCGGCCCGCACCGCCGATATCGCCATGGCCGAGGGCACAACCGTCATGGATTCGCGGTCGTAGCGGCCATTGCAGGCCGCATCCTGGCACGCCGAGACCTCAATCACACTCGCCGTGCCTGCCGGCAGCCCCAGATCGCCCAATCGAATGGCGCCCTCGACCTGACCATACCGGTCCGTTTCGAGGGGAATGATTTGCTCATGCAGCAGCTTTTCATCCGCCGAATCGGTGTAACCCAGGGCATCCAGACCGCCGGACTGCAACGCCCGAATAGCAACCGCTGGCAAAATACCCGACACCCGCAAATGCAGGGCCTTGCGCCCCGTCGCCCGGTACTGAACCACAGGGGACTTGCCCGCTGGCAGGGTCACCACACCACGGCCGTTGAGCAGATTCAGCCCAGGTCGCAGCGCCGGCGTGCCGGCCCGCACGACCTGATCGGCCGCAAGTACGCCGGCACTGAGCGGCAACCCTTTGCGAAACCGAACATCGTAGCGGGTCGAAGGTTCCAGCCCGGTTATTGTCAGGACGCGGTCCTGTAGCAAGATGCCGTGCTCGACCTCGCGTCCTGCGGCGTCAGTGACACGCACAAAGGGGCCTAAGGAGGCCGTGGGGTCGATGGCTTTTTTCAATGCGAATCGCACTTCACCTTTGCCCCGCCCTGCTGTGTAGTCGCTGTTTTCCAGCGGCCGCGTCAGGGCGTTGACCGTGGCGATACGCGCTTGATAGGTCGCGCTCAGGCATTGGCTGTTCAAGCACCGATCACGCTCGACGATCCAGGCAGCTTGGCGTTTGCGCAGCTCGGACAATTCGGTGGTGTTACGGGTAGCGTCGGCGTAGGCCACCGCCAATTCATTGTCCAGGGCCGACAGGGCCGCGCTGTCGCAAATCATGCGTTCCGGCGCGCTCACCCGGCCGGCGCAGCTGAACGAGGGCTGTGCCGTGGCCACGGCGCTGGCGAGCCATAAACTGAGGATCAGGAAGTGGAGCACGGGATCTCGCTTTGAAATCAGGCGTGGATAAAAAGAGGCCACCGGCGTTGTCACAGTGGCCTAAGGGTGTCGTTTAGCGCATTAACCTCGCGGGGCGTGACGGTTGATGCCGCGCGCCCTCACGGTGAATTTCCAGTGCGTAGCCCTGATCTGCCCAGTGCGCGCGAACCACACGCACACTTTGGATATCGAAGGGCACCAGGGGACGCGCCGCGGCCCTACTGCTGAGCGGAATGAAGGCCTTCATTGACCGGCACCTCGAAGCTAAGACGCAGTTCCGCGCGACGGTCGTGCTGAGCGTGACCCGAGGGGACCGTTTCACCTAGCCCGATCCAGGTCACGGATTCACCGGCCATGCCGCGTTCGATTAAGTCACTGGCAACAACGGCTGCGCGGGTTTCACTCAAGGCTTGGTTGGTGTTGTCCGAGCCCGACGGATCGGCGTGCCCCACCACGGCCACGTTAAAGCCGTCGATGGCTTTGCCAGCCTTGGCCAGGGCATCCAGAGTCGGTGCATAGGTGTCGGCAATCGTCGCCGAGTTAGTCTCAAACCGAACCGCCACGGGCATGTCGGTGACCAGGGTGCGCAGCGCCAGCACCTGGGCACCTTTGGCGCCGGCTTCGGCTTTAAGCTCCGCCACCAAACCGCGCTGTTGGGCCAAGGCCTCGTTGGCAATAGCCAATTCACGGGCGGTCTGGGTCAGCGCCGACTCCGATGCCGACAGTTGGTCCGCTTTGATGCGATCGACGCCAATGAAGTTGCCAAAGGTGGCGCCCGCGACCGCGCCGACGGGCCCGCCGAGCAGCGCCCCAATCACTGCGCCGGCGCCAACACCGGTGTGCTGGGGCAATCGGTCGGTGAACTCGGACGCCAAGGCGGCTTGGGAGAAGCCGAGCACCAGGGCGACGGCTGCGGCGGTGGTTAGGGTCTGTGCGTGATTCATGTTGAGCTCCTTGTTTAGGTGGAGCCATTAAACCGGGGCTGGGCGGATCAAAATGGGAGAGAAAACGGAGGAATCGTGGAGAAGTGGTGGAGGTGGGGCACAGGCTCAGCCGCTCGCAGGACCACGCCTGTTTTGCTAGTATTTCACCCTTAAAATTAAAGAAATAATTGGAAGCATGATGACGTTGAAAAAGTCTGCCCTGGCCACCGCGATTGGCCTGTCTCTTTGTATCGGTACGTTCGTCACAACGGTTTCGGCCGAAATATTGCAGATTGTGCGCAACGGTGGCGAAAGCAGTATAGACGTTCCAATGAATCGTGCCATCGTTGTCGAAAGCGATATTCCATTTGCAGAACTGAGCATTGCAAACCCATCGATTGCTGATTTTTCAACGCTGTCTGATCGCACCGTTTATGTTCTGGGCAAAACGCCGGGTCAAA
>CAKZQE010000072.1 GCA_937139465.1 uncultured Gammaproteobacteria bacterium | reverse complement strand
CTGCTGCAGCCTCCGCCGCCAGTGCTGATAGCGCTGACGAAGCCTTCGTTAACCCCTCGGCTCGCACCTTGGCCGAGGAAAATGGTATCGACCCGCAGTCAGTGACAGGCACAGGCAAAGGCGGCCGCATCACCAAGGAAGACGTGGTTAACTTCCTGAAAAACAAGCCCGCAGCGCCGGCCCCGGTTGCCGCAGCGCCGGCCGCCGCCACGGCCGCGCCCCTGGGTGCACGCGAAGAAAAACGCGTTCCCATGACCCGTTTGCGTGCCACCATCGCCAAGCGGTTGTTGGCGGCACAACACGAAACCGCGATGTTGACCACCTTCAATGAAGTCAACATGAAGCCGCTGATGGACCTGCGCAAGCAGTACAAAGACCAGTTCGAAAAGACCCACAACGGCACCCGCCTTGGTTTCATGGGCTTCTTTGTAAAGGCGGCGACAGAAGCGCTGAAACGTTTCCCCGCGGTTAACGCGTCGATCGACGGCAACGACATGGTTTACCACGGTTTTTACGACGTTGGTGTAGCCGTATCAACGCCCAAGGGCTTGGTTGTTCCGGTTCTACGTGACACCGACCGTATGAGCATCGCCGAAGTTGAGCAGGGCATTAAGGACTACGCCGTAGCGGCCCAGGGCGGCAAGCTGGGTATTGAGGACATGACCGGCGGTACCTTTACGATCACCAATGGCGGCGTGTTCGGCTCGATGATGTCTACGCCCATCTTGAATCCCCCGCAGACAGCGATCTTGGGCATGCACAAAACCTACGAGCGTCCGATGGCGGTCAATGGTGAGGTCGTAATTTTGCCCATGATGTACCTCGCATTGTCGTATGATCACCGCATGATCGACGGCAAAGATGCTGTGCAGTTCTTGGTCACGATCAAAGAGTTGATCGAAGACCCTGCCCGCATGCTGTTGAACGTATAAGCCAGCCTGTCACCGGATTAAAGAGACCATTATGAGCAACAAATTTGATGTAATTGTTATTGGCGCGGGCCCTGCCGGCTACGTAGCAGCGATTAAAGCAGCACAGCTTGGTATGAGCGTTGCCTGCATCGAAATGGCGACCAAAAAAGACGGTCGCCCGACCCTGGGTGGTACCTGCTTGAATGTCGGCTGCATTCCGTCCAAAGCCTTGTTGGAAAGCTCGCATCAATACGAAGCGACCAAACACGAGATGGCTTCGCACGGTATCAGTGTTGGTGAAGTGAGCATCGACATTAGCGCCATGTTGAAGCGCAAAGACCAGGTGGTTGAGCAGTTGACCGGCGGTATCGCGGGCCTGTTCAAGCATAACGGCGTTAAGCACCTGTTTGGTAAAGGCAAGTTGCTTGCTGGCAAGAAGGTCGAGTTCGCACCCCAAGAAGGTGGCGATGTTCAGGTATTTGATGCGGACAACGTGATCCTGGCGACGGGTTCAGTGCCGGTGGAAATTCCGCCTGCGCCGCTGACCGAAGGCAAGATTGTCGATTCGACTGGCGCCCTCGAATTCCCGTCAGTGCCCAAGCGTTTGGGCGTGATCGGTGGTGGTGTCATCGGTCTGGAACTGGGCAGTGTTTGGAGCCGTTTGGGCGCCGAAGTGGTGGTCTTTGAAGCTATGGACAAGTTCCTGGCGGTGGCGGATCAGCAAATCGCAAAAGAAAGCGCGAAGATCTTCAAAAAGCAGGGGCTGGACATCCGCACCAGCACCTTGGTGTCAGGCACCGAAATCAAAGGCGATGACATCCATGTGACCTTCAAGGACGCGAAGGGTGAGCAGACCGAAGTCTTCGATAAGCTGATCGTGGCTGTTGGCCGTCGCCCATACACAGACGGCTGCATCGCCAGCGATGCCGGTGTAACCATGGCAGATCGCGGCTTTGTCCATGTCGACGACCACTGTCAGACGTCGGTTCCTGGCGTGTACGCCGTTGGCGACATGGTACGTGGCCCGATGCTGGCGCACAAAGCCAGCGAAGAAGGCGTCATGGTCGCTGAGCGTATCGCTGGCAAGCCCGCGCAGGTCAACTACGAAACGGTGCCTTCAGTGATCTACACGCACCCTGAAGTGAGCTGGGTCGGTAAAACTGAAGAAGAATGCAAGCAAGACGGTGTTCCCTACAAAACCGGGACCTTCCCCTTCGCAGCCAACGGCCGCGCACTGGCCAGCAACGACTCGGCCGGTTTGGTTAAGGTCATTGCACACGCCGACACCGATCGCGTGCTGGGCGTCCATATCGTTGGCCCGAACTCGGGTGACATGGTGGCTCAGGCCGTCATCGCGATGGAATTCGGCTCATCAGCTGAAGACCTGGGCACCATTATGTTCGCACACCCCACGGTGTCTGAAGCGCTGCACGAAGCAGCCTTGGCAGTGGACGGCCACGCGCTGCACATCGCCAACAAGAAAAAACGCGCCTAAGTAAAAATGGGCCCTACGGGGCCCCTTTTTTTAGGCACCCATGGACGGGATTAACCCCCCGCTATGACCGACAGCGCGGCGATCCCGCAATGTCTGGGGCTCGATCCGTCGAGCGAAATTGATCCGATCAAAGAGATTAGGAAAATGAACCTTCACGAGTATCAAGGTAAGCAACTCTTTCGAGAGTACGGACTGCCCGTTTCAACAGGTTACGCCTGTGACACAGTCGAAGAAGTGCTGGAAAGCGCAAAGAAAATTGGCGGCGACATGTTCGTTGTCAAAGCCCAGGTTCACGCTGGCGGCCGCGGTAAGGCCGGTGGTGTAAAACTGGTCAAGAGCGAAGCGGAAATCCGTGAGTTCTGTGACGCCATGATCGGCACGAACCTGGTGACTTACCAGACCGATGCCAACGGCCAGCCGGTTTCAAAAATCCTGATCGAATCCTGCACCGATATCGCCAATGAGCTGTATCTGGGCGCAGTGGTTGACCGTGGTACACGTCGCGTCGTGTTCATGGCATCAACCGAAGGCGGCGTTGAAATTGAAAAGGTCGCTGAGGAAACCCCTGAGAAAATCCTGAAAGCTGAAATCGACCCCTTGGTCGGCGCGCAGCCTTATCAGGCACGGGAAATGGCGTTCAAACTTGGCTTGAACCCCACCCAACAGAAGCAGTTCGTTCAGATCTTCATGGGCTTGTCGAAACTGGTTCACGAGAAAGACTTGGCATTGCTGGAAGTTAACCCCTTGGTCATTACCGACGAAGGCAACTTGCACTGCTTGGACGCAAAATGCGTCATCGATTCAAACGCGATGTACCGCCAGAAAGCGCTGCAGGAAATGCACGATCCGTCACAGGAAGATGCACGTGAAGCGCACGCGGCCGAGTTCGAACTGAACTACGTTGCCCTCGACGGCACCATCGGTTGCATGGTTAACGGCGCAGGTTTGGCCATGGGCACCATGGACACTGTGCAGCTGCACGGCGGTACGCCCGCTAACTTCTTGGACGTAGGCGGCGGCGCCACCAAGGAACGCGTGTCTGAAGCGTTTAAGATCATCTTGTCTGATGCCAACGTGAAAGCCGTTTTGGTCAACATCTTCGGCGGGATCGTTCGCTGTGACATGATCGCTGAAGGCATCATCGCTGCGGTCAAAGAAGTCGGCGTTGAAGTCCCCGTGATTGTTCGCTTGGAAGGCACAAACGCCGACCTGGGTAAGAAAGTACTGAACGAATCTGACGTTAACATCATTGCCGGCGAGTCGCTGACTGACGCCGCGCAGAAAGCCGTCAAAGCAGCAGCAGGAGCGCTATAAATGAGTGTTTTGATCAATAAAGACACCAAGGTCATCTGCCAGGGCTTTACCGGTAAGAATGGTACTTTCCACTCCGAGCAAGCGATTGCCTACGGCACCAAAATGGTCGGCGGCGTAACGCCGGGCAAAGGTGGTACTGAGCACTTGGGTCTGCCCGTGTTCAACACCGTGGCTGAAGCCGTTGCCGCAACGGACGCTGATGCAACAGTCATCTACGTGCCTGCGCCCTTCGTAAAAGACTCTGTGTTCGAAGCCATCAACGCCGGCCTAAAGATCATCGTGGTTATCACTGAAGGTGTTCCCACCTTGGACATGCTGGACGTTAAGGTGAAAGCAGACCAGGAAGGCGTAACGCTGATCGGGCCTAACTGCCCCGGCGTTATCACTCCGGGCGAGTGCAAGATCGGCATTATGCCGGGCCACATTCACTTGCCGGGTAAAATTGGCATTGTCTCGCGTTCGGGCACCCTGACCTATGAAGCGGTCAAGCAAACGACCGATCTGGGCTTGGGTCAGTCGACCTGTGTCGGTATCGGTGGTGACCCGATTCCTGGCACCAACTTCATCGACGTGTTGAAGTGGTTCCAAGAAGATCCGCAGACTGAAGGCATTGTCATGATCGGCGAGATCGGCGGCACCGCTGAAGAAGAAGCCGCTGAATTCATCAAAGCTAACGTCACCAAGCCTGTGGTGTCTTACATTGCTGGTGTTACTGCACCGGCTGGTAAGCGTATGGGTCACGCTGGTGCGATTATCGCCGGCGGTAAAGGCACGGCGGACGAAAAATTCGCTGCGCTGGAAGCTGCGGGTGTGCACACCACCAAAAACCTGGCCGCCATCGGCGAAACCATGGTCAAAGCACTGGGTTAAGTTACGCCCTCGGTGTTTTAGCGAAAAGCGGGGCTCAGGCCCCGTTTTTTGCGTTCAGTGGCATATACTGAGGTTCAGCAAGGAACCTGCCATGTCATTACCTACGATTGCTAAGGATGAACTTAAAGTCGGCATGTATGTCGATTTGGGCCTGTCCTGGTTCGATCATCCCTTCGCATCTGCTCGATTCCTTATCAAAGACCAGGCCACCCTAAAACAGGTGCTGGCAATCAGAAAGCTGTCCGAGCTGACCTGGGACCCCGACAAGAGCAATGTTCTAGAGTCTGACGACGTCACCCCGCCCGAAGCCGAGGAGACGGTGCCGGAAGCCGCCGGGCTGTCGGACGAGGAAACCATCGCCCGGGATGCACTGAAGTCCCAGCGCAGCGCACTGAATAAGACGGAGTCCAAAGTTCGGCTGTTGAATAAGCGTGTGCGCGACTTGATGTCGAACCTTACCAGCGGCAGTGACCTGGCCATTGCAGCAGCCGGCGATATCGCCGGTGAGGTTACCGAAGACTTGGTCTCGGACCCCAACGCAGTGATGCAGTTAATTAACGTCGCCGGCGGTGATGATTCAAGTTTCGGTCGCCATGCGATCAATGTGACGGCTATGTCGGTCATGCTTGCCCGCGCCGCGGAGCTGGAGGATGACCTGGTTCACAGCATTGGCCTGGGCGCCTTTTTGCATGACATTGGCACCACCCGACTGCCCAAGGCATTGACGCTGAAAAAATCTGAGTTAAACGCGCCAGAGGCCCGTTTGTATCAGGAGCACTGCCGTATTGGTCTAGAGATCATGGGTGACAACGTCGGTACCATGGTGCGCCAGGTGATTGCTTGTCATCACGAACGGTGTGATGGCACAGGCTCGCCGCGGGGGCTGAGCGCCGACAAGATCCCGCTAGCGGCGAAAATCGTGGCCCTG
>CAKZQE010000071.1 GCA_937139465.1 uncultured Gammaproteobacteria bacterium | reverse complement strand
ACGTCAGCGGCCCCCAAAGCGTATAATTTTCACTCTATAGACGTCGTTACAGTTGGACATGACGGGCTTGCATCAACATCACACGGGTGGCCCGTTAAAGACGCGCAAGAAGCTCAGTCTTTTTGGTAGAGAACTCTTCGTCTGTTAGAACACCCATCTCTTTCAACTGCCCTAGTTTTTCTAGCGCAGAGAAGATGGCCTCAACATCCTGCAGAGAGCCATGCACCGTTTGCGCCGGACTTGGCGCCGATTGGTCAGGCTCCGCCTCCGCTCGCATATAAGGTTCAGCCAAAGCCTGCTCCGAAGTCGGCTGATCAGACTCCGACGACTGTGGCTCAACTGAGACCGGATTTACCACGGGCAGGTCCGCCAAACGCAGCAGGTTTTTGATTTCCGCTTCTTTGGCGCCATCAAATACCGGCGTTGCAGTCGGAACACCGGCCTGCAAGTTCTTGCACAATTCGATGATTTCCAGGTCGCTAAAGCTGTCCAGGTCTTCGTGACGAATGGCTTCGTTTGACTTGTTGTAAACCTGATCCAAGAACTCACGGAGCTTGCCGATCTCGGCCTTGGCTTCGAGCATGGCGCCGATCTTGCGGCCCAAGCCTTTGGCGGCCCAACCGAGGTGAGTCTCAAGGACCTGACCTACGTTCATACGCGACGGAACACCCAAGGGGTTCAAGACGACGTCAACCGGCTCACCGTGCTCGTCAAACGGCATGTCCTCGACCGGCATAATGACCGAGATAACACCTTTGTTACCGTGACGTCCCGCCATCTTGTCGCCTGGCTGGATACGGCGCTTAACCGCAACGTAAACCTTGACGATTTTCAGTACACCCGGAGCCAGATCGTCACCCGTAGACAACTTGCCGCGCTTGTCTTCAAAGCGCTCATCCAACTTGGCCTTGAGTTCGGCCAATTGGTTCTCTGACTGCTCGATTTGAGCGTTCAGGTCGTCGTCTTTGACGCGAACCTTAAAGATTTCGCCAGCCGGCAATGCTTCGAGCACCTCGCGTGTCAACGCCGTGCCACGCTTGAGGCCTGCGCCCGAAACCGCCTCGGCGCCGTCCAGAATCGTCGTCAAACGCGCCATGGCGTCCTGCGTCACGATACGGAGCTCTTCGTTCAAGTCCTTACGAACTTCGGCCAACTGGCCGGCTTCAATTTGCTTGGCACGCTCGTCTTTCTCGATGCCATCGCGGGTGAAGATCTGGACGTCAATAACGGTGCCTTTGACGCCGGCGCCAACGCGCAGTGAGGTGTCCTTCACGTCGCTGGCTTTTTCGCCAAAGATCGCACGCAACAGTTTTTCTTCGGGTGTTAGCTGGGTCTCGCCTTTAGGCGTGACCTTGCCGACCAGAATGTCACCGGCCTGCACTTCAGCACCAATGTAGACCACACCGGTTTCGTCGAGCTTAGCCAAGGCCGACTCGCCGACGTTCGGGATGTCCGAGGTGATTTCTTCAGCGCCCAGCTTGGTGTCACGCGACACACAGGTCAGCTCCTGAATGTGAATCGTGGTGAAACGGTCTTCTTGAACGACGCGCTCGGAGATCAGAATCGAGTCTTCGAAGTTGTAACCATTCCACGGCATGAAGGCGACGCGCATGTTCTGACCCAAGGCCAACTCACCCAAGTCGACCGAGGGGCCGTCGGCGAGGATGTCACCACGAGCGACCGCAGCACCGGGCTGAACGATCGGACGCTGGTTCATGCACGTGTTTTGGTTAGAACGGGTGTACTTGGTGAGGTTGTAGATATCAACGCCCGCCTCGCCCATGGTCGTTTCATCGTCATTCACACGAACCACAATACGCGACGCGTCGACACGCTCGATGGTGCCGCCACGACGAGCGACCACACAAACGCCCGAGTCGGCCGCAACCGTGCCCTCTACGCCTGTACCGACCAGAGGCTTCTCGGCGCGCAGGGTGGGTACCGCCTGGCGTTGCATGTTCGAACCCATCAATGCGCGGTTCGCGTCATCGTGTTCCAGGAACGGAATCAACGACGCCGCTACCGACACAACCTGACGCGGACTAACGTCCATGTAAGTCACGCGCTCAGGCGGCATTACGGTAAATTCGTTTTCGAATCGAACCTGAACCAACTCGTCGGTCAGTTCGCTCTTATCGTTCATCGTCGCCGATGCCTGGGCAATCACTTGCTCAGCTTCTTCAATCGCCGACAGGTATTCGATCTCCGTCGTGACAACGCCGTCGACCACTTTCCGATACGGGCTCTCCAGGAAGCCGTACTCGTTGGTGCGAGCATAGGTCGCCAGCGAGTTGATCAAGCCGATGTTCGGGCCTTCCGGCGTTTCAATCGGGCACACACGGCCGTAATGCGTGGGGTGTACGTCACGCACTTCGAAACCGGCGCGTTCACGGGTCAAACCACCCGGTCCCAATGCGGAAACACGACGCTTGTGCGTCACTTCCGACAAGGGGTTGTTCTGGTCCATAAACTGAGACAGCTGGCTGGAACCAAAGAATTCTTTGACCGCAGCAGCCACGGGCTTAGCGTTGATCAAGTCCTTCGGCGTCAGGCCTTCGCTTTCTGCCTGAGACAGACGCTCACGAACCGCACGCTCAACACGCACCAAACCAACGCGGAATTGGTTTTCAGCCATTTCGCCAACACAGCGAACACGACGGTTACCCAGGTGGTCAATGTCGTCGACCTGCCCTTTACCATTACGGATTTCGATCAGCGTCTTCAGCACGGCCAAAATATCGTCTTGGCTCAGAACCATTTCGCCAGTGTCTTTGTCGCCGTCTGTCGCCTTTGCACGGCCAACACGACGGTTGAACTTCATGCGACCGACCTTTGACAAGTCGTAACGGTCACCGTCAAAGAACAAGCCGTCAAACAGCTTCTTGGCAGACTCGTCTGTCGGCGGCTCGCCGGGACGCATCATGCGGTAGATCTCGACCAGGGCGCTGCCCTGATCGCGAGTCGGGTCCGCGCTCATGGTGTCTGAGATGAAAGCACCTTGATCGAGCTCGTTGGTGTAGATGCACTCGAACTTGGTTACTTTGGCTTCGCGCATGGCGTCAAGCAATTCAGCCGTGATGGGCTGGTTGCAGCTGGCGATCAGCTCACCGGTCGACTTATCGACCAAATCATCAGCGATCACCTTACCCAGCAGGTACTCATCGGGAACCGAAACCGTATTGACCTCAGCTTTCTTAAGGTCGCGAACGTGCTTAGCGGTAATACGTTTACTGGCCTCGACCAGGACCTTGCCGGCTTTATCCGTCAGGTCAAAGTTCAGCGTCTCGCCGCGCAGGCGATCGTGAACCAACTCCATGTTCGCGCCGCCCTTGAGCAACTTGAACTGGATGTTGTCGAAGAAATGGCCAAGGATTTCTTTCTCGGTCATGCCCATCGCGCGTAGCAGAATTGACGCATGCAATTTACGGCGACGGTCGATACGGACGAAGACCAAGTCTTTCGGGTCCATTTCGAAGTCGAGCCACGACCCGCGGTAAGGAATCACGCGCGCACTGTGGAGCAACTTGCCCGACGAATGGGTCTTACCTTTGTCGTGCTCAAAGAACACACCCGGAGAACGATGCAACTGAGACACGATAACGCGCTCGGTGCCGTTGATAATAAAAGTCCCGTTCTCGGTCATGAGCGGAATTTCGCCCATGTAGACTTCTTCTTCACGAATGTCTTTTACCGCACGCGTGCTGCTTTCCTTGTCATAAATGACCAGGCGAGTCTTAACGCGCAGCGGTGCGGCGAAGGTGTCACCGCGCAAGATGCATTCTTTTTCATCGAAACCGGGCGTACCCAGCCGATAGCTTACATATTCCAGTACCGCGTTTTCTGAAACGCTTTTGATCGGGAAAACCGATTTGAAAGCGGCATCCAAGCCACTCTCGCTGGTGTCGGAAACACCACCCGATTCTAAAAATTTACGGTAAGACTCGACCTGAATGGCCAACAGCGGTGGGACTTCCATCGCTACGGGCAATTTACTGAAGTCTTTGCGAATGCGCTTCTTTTCGGTATACGAGTAAGCCATCAAGTGCCTCTGCTCAAGTTGCCGGATTGTCAATCCGAATGGGACTATCCCTTTAGCGGGATACGGACAACGCGCTTAACGCCCTGTCCGTATCCAACTGTATGTTGCTAAGA
This sequence comes from uncultured Gammaproteobacteria bacterium, assembly GCA_937139465.1. Lineage (GTDB taxonomy): Bacteria > Pseudomonadota > Gammaproteobacteria > Pseudomonadales > Litorivicinaceae > Litorivicinus. Next base: position 3,629 of record CAKZQE010000071.1, on the reverse strand, counting down.
CGCATAAAGGCCGGTGGCAAATTGCCACCAGCCTCGCGTCGCAGTAAAGCGAAGAGTATTACTTCAACTCGACAGAAGCGCCTGCTTCTTCCAGTTGCTTCTTGATCTCTTCGGCTTCGTCTTTGCTTGCGCCTTCTTTAACGGTGTTAGGTGCGCCGTCAACCAATTCCTTGGCTTCTTTCAGACCCAGACCAGTGATGCCGCGAACGACCTTGATCACGTTAACTTTCTTTTCGCCAGCGCCGGTCAGGATGACGTCAAATTCAGTCTGCTCTTCAGCAGCGCCAGCGTCGCCGCCAGCAGCGGGAGCAGCGGCAGCTACTGCTACAGCAGCAGTTACACCGAACTTCTCTTCCATTGCTTCGACCAGTTCAACCACTTCCATAACGCTCATGTCTGCGATTGCGTTCAGGATGTCTTCTTTAGCTAGTGCCATTTTTCAATTCTCCAAAATTGTATTCGAAACGGTGGCTGGATTAAGCCGCCTGTTCCTTTTGATCTTTTACAGCGGCGACGGTACGAACCAACTTGGTCGGAATCGCATCAAGGGTCTGAGCCAGCTTAGTGACGGGCGCGTTCATAACGCTCATCAACATGCTAATTGCCTGATCCTTAGTCGGTAGCTTAGCTACCGCGTCTAACTGACTGCCGTCCATCAACTTGCCACCAAGGGCAATTGCGCGGACTTCCAGTGCGTCGTTTGCTTTGACTGCGTCTTTCAGAACGCGTGCGGCTGCACCCGGATCTTCAAGGCTAAAAGCAAACAAGCTAGGACCGACCAATGCCGGGTCCAAACACTCGAATTCGGTGCCGACGACTGCCCGCTTGGCCAGTGTGTTACGCACAACGCGCAAGTACACACCACCACTACGCGCCTGGGCACGCAGTTCGGTCAGTTGACCCACGGTCATACCGCGGTAGTCAGCAACGACAGCAGACAGAGCGCCTGCAGCAACTTCATTGACTTCAGCAACGATCTGCTGCTTGTCTTCTAGTCGCAATGCCATGGGCATCTCTCCTGTCTTTTGATGAAAACGCTCAGGCTATGCCTGAGCACCCTTTTTGGTGCTCTCATCGAAACTCGATGGGGAACACCGTCTGCGCAGGACATTAAGTAACCAACTCAGAAGAGACTGGCACACCTGCGGTCTTTGACGGTTCCCACAAGGGGAACCCCCAAAATTCTTACTTTTCGGCCAGTGAAGACTGGTCGATAGTCAAACCCGGACCCATAGTAGTCGACAGGCTAACCTTACGAACGTAGATACCCTTGGCTGACGCAGGCTTGGCCTTACGCAAGTCAGACAACAGGGCTTCAACGTTCTGCTGCAAAGCGGCAGGCTCAAAACCAACACGGCCAACCGGCGCGTGGATGATGCCGTTCTTGTCTACGCGGTAACGGACCTGGCCGGACTTCGCGTTCTTGACAGCTTCAGCAACGTTCGGCGTAACCGTGCCAACCTTCGGGTTAGGCATCAGGCCGCGCGGCCCCAAGATCTGACCCAACTGACCGACAACACGCATTGCGTCGGGGCTGGCAATAACCACGTCAAAGTCCATCTGACCGGCTTTAACTTGCTCAGCCAGGTCTTCCATGCCAACGATGTCCGCACCCGCAGCTTTCGCAGCTTCAGCGTTGTCACCGGCGGTGAAGACCGCGACGCGAACGTCTTTACCGGTGCCGTTAGGCAGAACCGTTGCGCCACGAACTACTTGGTCCGATTTGCGAGGATCGATGCCAAGGTTGATGGCAACGTCAACGGACTCAGAGAACTTTACAGAGCTGATTTCGTTAAGCAGTGCTGCCGCGTCGTTAAACGCGTAGGACTTGCCCACTACTACTTTTTCAGCGATCGCCTTTTGACGCTTAGTCAACTTAGCCACTTATAGGCCCTCCACATTCAGGCCCATTGAGCGCGCAGTACCGCCAATGGTGCGAACAGCCGCATCCATATCAGCAGCCGTCAGGTCAGGCTCTTTGGTGGTCGCGATTTCTTCAAGCTGCGCACGCGTAACGGTGCCAACTTTTTCCGTGTTCGGGCGCGCCGAACCGCTCTTCAGGCCAGCGGCCTTTTTCAACAAAACGCTGGCAGGCGGCGTTTTAGTGACAAAGGTAAAGCTACGGTCACTAAACACTGAGATAACAACCGGAATGGGCAGACCCGCTTCCATACCCTGGGTCTGGGCGTTGAACGCCTTGCAGAATTCCATGATGTTAACGCCGTGCTGGCCCAAAGCGGGACCGACCGGCGGGCTGGGGTTTGCCTGACCTGCAGCAACCTGCAGCTTGATGTAGGCTTCAATTTTCTTAGCCATGATTTTCTCCTGATGGGTACAAGCGCCTTACGGCTCCCCGGTTTAGATGTCAGCCCTTGGCGACCTGGGCAAATTCCAGCTCGACCGGTGTGGACCGACCAAAAATAATTACAGCCACCTGCAAACGACTCTTGTCGTAATTGACCTCTTCGACCGTGCCATTGAAGTCCGCAAACGGCCCGTCGATAACCCGAACCATTTCACCCGGCTCGAACAAGGTCTTCGGCTTCGGCTTGTCGACATCAGTACTGACGCGATCCAGAATTTCGTCTGCTTCGCGCTGAGACAGCGGACGCGGATTGTCGGCAGTGCCGCCAATGAAACCCAAAACACGACTGACGGACTTGACGGTGTGCCAAGTAATGTCGTCCATCTCCATCTCGACCATGACATAGCCGGGATAGAACTTACGCTCACTCTTGCGCTTCTTGCCGTCACGAATCTCAACCACCTCTTCGGTGGGGACCAGAATCTGACCAAACTTGTCCTGCAGCCCTTCCAACTCGATCTTCTCGAGCAAAGAACGCATTACATGTTTTTCGTAGCCAGAAAAGGCCTGTACGACATACCAGCGTTTCATAACTCTCTCTTTAGCCGATGACTGAGGACACGCCCCAGCCAATCAAAGAATCCAAGCCCCATAGCAACAGGGCAACAACCAATGTCACACCAATCACAATCATGGTGGTCTGGATAAGTTCGGGGCGCGTGGGCCATACAACGCGACGGATTTCCGCGCGCGACTCTTTAATCAAAGAGGCGAAGGCCGCACCTTTAACAGTCTGCAGCGCGACAAAACCCGCCACTGCGAAAACGACCAAAGCACCCAAGGCGCGATACAAAACAGATTCGCCGCCAAAGTAAGCATTGCCGTAGGCCAACCCACCAAGCAATGCCACCACGACCACCCATTTCAAGGCATCGATCGGACCGCCGGACTGTGCTTCTGCGTTCGTGCTCATGTCACCACTCTAAAGACGAAAAAACTGACCCGAATGCACTAAGCACCCGGATCAGCGGTATTTGGCAGGCCCAGAGGGATTCGAACCCCCGACCCTCGGTTTTGGAGACCGATGCTCTACCAGCTGAGCTATAGGCCTAAACTTTTGGAGCGCGAATTCTATGGCGTATACCAACCCCCGTCAAGCCAGCATTCAGGCTTTATACAAACTCACCCGGCAAAAGCAAAAAAGCCCCAGCAAATGCCGGGGCTTTCGTCGCAGCCTAAGCTACGGGGGTGCGATCACCAATTACTTGATGATTTTAGCTACAACGCCAGCACCAACAGTACGGCCGCCTTCACGAATCGCGAA
>CAKZQE010000070.1 GCA_937139465.1 uncultured Gammaproteobacteria bacterium | reverse complement strand
ATCATTGCCCGCCGTGGAACGATCACCGGCTCGATCGGGGTGATTTTCCAGTCGATGAATTTCAATGGAACGCTTGAAAAGCTTGGTGTTGAACCGCTGACGGTAAAAAGCGGTCCGCTTAAAGCTGCACCCAATCCGTTCGAACCTGACCAGCAAATCCGCTCGAACGTGAACAGTTTTGAGGGGAAAAGCGGATTCGGTGTTCAACTTGCCGGATTCGCTGTTCACGTTGGCGGATTTTTTTCTAATGCATTGAAAGTAAACAGGTTTGCTACCTTGGCCTTTTGGCCGGAGAAGGTGCATGCCCGCAAAGAGACTGACAATGCGAAAACTACGAGAAATTCTGCGGTTGAGGCTGGACTCGAAATTGACGATTCGGCCCATTGCCCGCGTCACCGATCACAGCGTTGGCGCGATACAAAGAATCTTGTCTGAGGCTGAACGGCTTAACGTCAGCTGGGCCGATGTCGAGGGGCTGGATGACACCGCGCTCCTTCAACTTTTCTACCCAGGGCGATGGCCCGCCGGCGCGGAGCACTTTGCAGTTCCCAATTGGGCTGAGGTGAGCCAGCAGCTCAAAGCCAAAGGTGTCACGCGTCAATTACTCTGGGAGGAGTACAACGCGACACATATGGGCCGAGCCTATAGCCGGACCCAGTTCTTTAAGCTATTCCGGGCGTGGCAGCAAAAACAGAAACGCTCCATGCGCCAGATTCACATGGCCGGCGAGAAGTGCTTCGTCGACTACTGTGGCCACACGTTACCCGTGGTCAATCCCTTAACGGGCGCGGTTCGCGAGGTGCAAGTATTCGTCGCGACACTGGGCGCATCGAGCTACACCTTTGCGGAAGCCACCGAGAGCCAGAAGGTTGAGGACTGGCTCGGTAGCCACGTACGCATGCTGAAGTTCTTTGGCGGTGTTCCCGAGATGATCGTTCCAGACAACCTCAAAAGCGGCGTGACGCATGCCTGTCGCTACGACCCTGATCTCAATCCCAGCTACCAGCAATGGGCCACGCATTACGCTACTGCGGTCGTGCCCGCGCGTCCGCGGAAACCACAGGACAAAGCCAAGGTCGAGAACGCCGTGCAGGTGGTTGAGCGCTGGATCATGGCACGATTGCGTCACCACACGTTTTTTTCGTTAGCCGAGGTCAACCAGTGCATCCAAGCGCTGCTGATAGAGCTGAACGAGCGCCCATTTAAGCAACTTCCCGGCTGCCGCCGTGAGGCGTTTGAGCAGCTCGACCAGCCCGCTTTGAAGCCGTTGCCGCCGCATGATTACCAGTTTCAGGCCATGCGCCGTGTGCGCGTTGGCGTCGATTATCATGTGCAACTGACTGGCCACTTTTACTCGGTTCCCCATGCTCTAGTGGGTGAGCAGCTTGAGCTTTGGTACACCGACAAACTGGTTGAGGTGCGCTTTAAGCGCAACCTGGTCGCCAGCCACCCGCGTAGCACCCAGCACGGCATAACCACCTCGCCACATCACATGCCTGACACTCATCGCCATCAGCACGAATGGACGCCGGCGCGTTTGCAGCAATGGGCTGTGGGCGTTGGGCCCTCTGTGGCGCAATGGGTGCGCACGTTGGCCGCAGCAAAAGACCACCCTGAGCAGGCGCACAAGATCTGCAAAGGCCTGCTGGGCCTCGCTGAACGCTACCCCAGCCATCGCTTGGACGCTGCCTGCGTTATTGCCAACCGTGAAGGTTTACTGCGACTGAAGCACATCAAAGCGATTTTAACGAGCAACCGAGACCGGCTTGCGGACACAGATCCGCTGCAGATCTCACTGCCCCAAAGCCACGAAAACATCCGTGGCCCTGAGACCTTCCACTAACGGAGACCCTATGAATACACAACACTTACTGGAGCAACTGCGTGGCCTACGCCTGACGGCCATGGCCAGCAACCTACAAACCCAACTGGAGCAACCCGGAACCTATGAAAGCTTAAGCTTTACAGAGCGCCTCAAGATCATGCTTGACGATGAGTTCTTGGCTCGAGAGAACCGCAAGCAAGCACGGCTTGTGCGCCAAGCCACGTTTCGTTTGAGTGCCACGGTACGAGACATCGACTACACGCATCCACGTAACGTCAAAAAAGATCAGGTCGCCACGTTAGCCCAGTGCGGCTGGATCGAGAGACATCAGAACCTGTTGATTACCGGCCCATGCGGGAGCGGTAAAACCTATTTGGCGTGCGCCTTGGGTCACAGCGCTTGCTTGCGCGAACACAGCGTCCGTTACTTCCGCCTCTCCCGGTTGTTATTAGAACTGACGCAAGCCAAGGCTGACGGGACTTACAGCCGGTTGCTCAGGCAGCTAGCCAAAACAGACGTTCTGGTCATCGACGACTGGGGTCTTGAGCCGCTGAAACCGGCTCATCGAAACGATTTAATGGAAATTATGGACGACCGCCACGGCCGCTCTTCGACGTTGGTGATTAGCCAATTACCGACTGATGAATGGTACGCCAGCATCGGCGACAACACGCTGGCGGACGCCATTTTGGACCGGCTGATGCACAACGCTCATCGACTGAATTTAAAAGGCGAATCCATGAGGAAAAAAATGGCCAACATTGACTGAACGTGAACACCCAAGTTAAAAAAACACCCGAGCCGATGCATTAGAGATTTGGGTGTTCAC
>CAKZQE010000069.1 GCA_937139465.1 uncultured Gammaproteobacteria bacterium | reverse complement strand
GGCCAGGGGGTGCATCTCGCCCTTGGCCAAGCTGGCGGCAAAAACGTTGCCTGAACCGGGGGTAGCCTTGAAGCCACCGGTGCCCCAGCCGCAGTTGAAGTAGAGATTTTCGACCGGCGTTTTGGACAGAATCGGGCAGGCGTCGGGGCAGGTATCAACAATGCCCCCCCACTGACGGTTCATCCGCACGCGGCTGAAAATCGGAAACATTTCGACAATCGCCTGCAGGGTGTGCTCGATGGTGTGGTAGGACCCGCGCTGGCCGTAACCGTTATAGCCGTCGATACCAGCACCGATCACCAGGTCACCCTTGTCGGACTGGCTGACATAGCCGTGCACGGCGTTGGACATGACCACCGTGTCCAGGATCGGCTTGATTGGTTCAGACACCAAGGCCTGCAGGGGATGCGATTCCAGCGGCAGCTCAAACCCGGCCATCGCCGCCAAGACACTGGAATTACCCGCCACCACACAGCCCACTTTGCCGGCCTTGATCAACCCGTGCTGCCGCGTATGAACGCCCGTGATGGTGCCGTCCTCGATCTGCAGATCGACCACTTCGGTCTGCTGGATTAAATCAACACCGAGGGCATCGGCGCCGCGGGCATAGCCCCAGGCCACCGCATCGTGACGCGCGACGCCAGCGCGTGGCTGCCATGATGCACCGAGCACCGGGTAACGCGCGTTGGGCGAGCAATCCAAGTGCGGCACGATCTCCTGAACGCCCTTGGTATCCAACACCACGCCATCGATGCCGTTAAGCCGGTTAGCATTGACGCGGCGCTGAATGTCGCGCATGTCCTGCAAGGTATGCCCCAGGTTCAACACCCCACGCTGGGAAAACATGACGTTGTAGTTGAGGTCCTGACTTAGCCCCTCCCACAGACCCATGGCGTGCTCGTACAAATGCGCGGCCTCGTCCCACAGGTAGTTCGAACGCACGATGGTGGTGTTGCGACCGGTGTTACCGCCGCCCAAGAACCCTTTTTCGATCACGGCCACATTGGTGATGCCATGCTCTTTAGCCAGGTAATAAGCCGTCGCCAAACCATGGCCACCGCCGCCGACGATGATCACATCGTAATGATCCTTGGGCTTGGGATTGCGCCACACCCGTTGCCAGTTTTCATGGTGGCTGAGCGTGTGTTTGGCCAAGCCAAAGCCGGAATAGCGTTGCATAACGTGCTCCAAAAAGTGGGGAGACCGGATAAATTCGGATGACTAAGGGTAAGGGGACGCAGGGGCGCGGTGCATACGCGCTCACGCCCCGGGCATGCCTGTCTACGACAGTCCTAGCGAATCAAGCCTTTGCTGCGTAGCAGCGTCAGGACCTGCTCACAGCCGCCATTGGGATCATCACGGATGACCTCACCGCCGCCGCCAGTCACGGCCATGCGTTGGCTAAAGCGGTCCCAGCCCGAGCGGTTGCTTTTGATGGTTAGACGCCGATGGCCGGGCTTGGCAGGTTCTTGCTGCCATGCCAGCGCGGTGTCGCTAATAGGCAAAGGTGTCGCTGTGGCGCTGAGCACCTGACCGCTGCGGGCGCGGCGAGCGACGTACTCCAGTGTCAGCGGCGCGTTTTCTGACACCACCAACAGCTGCGGGCCCGGGCGCGACAGAGTTCGGCGTTGCCCCTTGGGCAGGAACTGGGTCACCTCGATCGCGTCCCGGGACACACTCGCTGTCATCACCTGCTCGATCACACCAAAGCCCAGGGCATCGGCGACTAGGTAAGGCACTAGCCCAGAATCGTCTTGACCCTGGGCTTTAGCCCCGCACAGCACCCAATCACAGCCGCCGCGCTGGCGGATAAACCCAGCCAGCAAGCCGGCCACGTCTTGATCGCCGTTGGGCTCGATTCGGTGCACCTCGGGAAAACCAAGGCCCAAGTACTGGCGCAGCGCCCAGTCGTGGCCGCTGGGACCGACGTGAACAAGTGTCGGTTTGTCGCACATTGTGGTGGCCACCGCCAGCGCCCGAGCGTCATTCGGCGCTAGCATTAAACGACCCGACTTTGGGTGCCGTGCCAAGGACACGCAGACCACGATATTCATGACCGGTCTCCCGCGTTAAGTGACGTCAACATAGATTCCATCCAGCTCTGGGCGTCGGCAATGATGCTCAAGTCCGCACGTTTAACCATGTCGCAACTTGGATCATGGTTCACCGCGATTACGGTTGAGCACTCTTTGATGCCCTGCAAATCCTGAACCGCACCGGAGATACCAATGGCCAGGGACACCCGCGCC
>CAKZQE010000068.1 GCA_937139465.1 uncultured Gammaproteobacteria bacterium | reverse complement strand
AAGCCGGCATCATACTGATTTCCCTGCGCAACGTCATGGACAGCGCCAGCGAAAGCTCCCAAGACAGGAACCCCCTTACTTTATGTGGCTAAACATTGCAGCGGTGGTGCTCGGCATCGTCGCGTTGACCTGGTCTGCGGACCGGTTCGTTGAGGGCGCCAGCGGCGTCGCACTCAAATTCAACATCTCCCCGTTGGTGATCGGCATGACCATCGTGGCCATCGGCACGTCAGCGCCCGAGGTGCTGGTCTCCATTATGGCGGTCACCACCGGTGCTGCGGACATCGCCGTTGGCAACGCGGTCGGCTCAAACATTGCCAACATCGCCCTGGCCCTCGGTATTAGCGCGCTGATCACCAGCATTCCCGTCGCCTCCAAAGTCAAAACCCGCGCCCTGCCCGCCGTGCTGGGTATCACGGTACTGGGTACCGCAATTGCCTGGGACGGACTGCTCAACTGGGTCGACGGCGTGATCATTTTGATTGCCGGCGTGATTGCAACCTGGATTGCCTCGGCCGGTCACGATGCCGAAGAAGTCCCTGAGGGCGCAGACGCACTGACCCTGGGTCGTAGTTTACTGTGGCTGGCCCTGGGCCTGGGCGTGTTGCTACTGAGTGCGCGGCTATTGGTGTGGGGTGCCAGCGAGCTGGCGATATCGCTTGGCGTGCCTGAAGTGCTGGTGGGTTTGACCGTGGTCGCCATTGGCACCAGCCTGCCGGAGGTCGCTGCCAGTGTCGCAGGCGCCCTCAAAGGCCAGGCACAGATCGCAATCGGCAACGTGATCGGCTCCAACATTTTCAACATCGGCGGCGTGTTCGCCGTCGCCGGACTGCTGGCCGAGGTGCCGATTGCCGACACCACATTGCACCGGGACTTCGTGCTGATGGTGACGCTAACCGCGGCGATGCTGGCCTTGGCATGGATCGGACGCGGCCGCATCGGTAAGCTGGCAGGCGGATCGCTTATAGCCGTCTATCTTGGCTACCTCGCGTTTTTGACAGGAACCAACCTATGACCGATTTCGATTACCTCGCCAGCGCTCGGCGCACCTTGGCGCTTGAAGCGCAGGCCATCACGGACCTGTCCTTGACCCTGGATTCGCAGTTCGTCACCGCCTGCGAGCTGATCCTCAGGGGGTCAGGACGCGTCATTGTGACCGGCATGGGCAAAAGCGGCCACATCGGCACGAAACTGGCGGCCACGCTGGCGAGCACTGGGACACCGGCGTTTTTTGTTCACCCCGGTGAAGCCAGCCACGGCGACATGGGCATGATCACCAAAGACGACGTGGTCATCGGACTGAGCAATTCCGGTTCGTCCGGCGAGGTGGTGGCTATGTTGCCGCTGCTGGTGCGCCTGGGCAGCAAACTGATTGGCATCAGCAGCAACCCGGACAGTCCGCTGGGGCAAGCGAGCCACGCCCATCTGACCGTGGCCGTTGAGCGCGAAGCCTGCCCACTCAACTTAGCACCGACCTCGAGCACCACCGCCGCGTTGGCGATGGGCGACGCACTGGCGATCGCCCTGCTGGAAGCGCGCGGGTTCACCGCGGATGACTTTGCCTTTTCCCACCCCGGCGGCGCGTTGGGCCGGCGCTTGCTGATGAAGGTCGACGACCTTATGCACGCGGGGGAGCAGCTGCCCTGCGTCGCAGACAACGTCCCCGTCAGCGATGCCATTATCGAGGTCACCCGCGGTGGGCTGGGCATCACCGCGATCACCAACGCGTCCGGTGATTTGATCGGCGTATTTACCGACGGTGATTTGCGTCGGGCGCTGGATAAGGACCTGCAGTTAAAGACCACGGCTGTCAGCGCGGTCATGACCGCCGGCGGCCAACGCGTAAAACCAGGCACCCTGGCGGCCGAAGCCGCACGCATCATGCAGGACACCCGAGTTAATGCCGTGGTGGTGACTGATGGTGAGCGGCCTGTGGGCATTTTGAACATGCACGATCTGATGCGGGCGGGGGTCGTATGAGCACCCACGATGCCGCCTTGCAACGGGTGCGCCTACTTGCGCTGGACGTCGACGGTATTTTGACCGACGGACGGGTCTGGTTTGCGGCCGACGGCGAAGCCCTAAAACCTTTCCATACCCAAGACGGACTGGGGATCAAGCTCGTCATCGACCGGGGCATCCAGGTTGCGCTGGTGACGGGGCGCGTCTCGCCCATGGTGGATTTCAGGGCGCGTCAGCTGGGCATCCAGCATGTAATCCAAGGCCGCGACGATAAGCTGGCGGCGATCACCGAGCTGACCAATAGCCTAGGCCTGACCCTGGATCAGGTCGCCTACATGGGCGACGACCTGCCCGACCTGTCGGCCTTGCTGGCTGTTGGGGTGGGTCGAACAGTCCCGGGTGGCGACCCATGGGTTCGCGCGCGGGTGCCGGCAACCGAGGCGGCAGGCGGCTTTGGCGCTGTGCGCGAGCTGTGCAACGAGCTTCTCCGGGCACAAGGGCACGAGGACGCGGTGCTGAGCGCATTCGGAGTGGCTGAGTGAACCCCGTTTGGGTCGCCACCTTGGTGTTAGCGGCGCTCGTCTGGGTGAGCTGGGACGACACCCGAGCGCGGCCGGTTGAAGTCGACCTGCCCAGCGCCGAGCAAGACCTGGCCCTGAAGGTCAGCCAGCCCCGCGTGCGCCAATTTGACGTCAACGGCGATCTAAAAAGCACCATGGCGGCCCCCGAGGCCTTGGACTACGGCAATGCCAAACCCGGTCAGGTGACCACGCCTGAATTGAGCTGGCCGCAGTCCGGCTGGAATGCCAAATCCGATCGCGGCGAGACCACCGCCGAGCGCACGCTACTGCTGGGTAACGCCGTCGCCACCCACCCCGGCGAATCACGGCGCGTGGATGCTGACCAAATCGAGTACCAGGGCGCGGTGATGACGGCTAGGGGTGATGCAACGATTCGCTCACCCGACTTTACCGCAACCGCCGGACAAGTCAGGATTCAGACTGACATCGACCGAATTGAATTGACTACGCAGGTAACCACGACGCTATGGCCCGTTCGCTAATCGCACTGCTCAGTATTGCCCTCAGCACGGCCGCGCTCGCGCTGCCGGCTGACCGGGATTTACCCATCACCGTCAACGCCGACCAAGCCGAGTTTGACGAGGGTGCGGGACGCGCCACCTACAGCGGCAATGTCGTGCTGGTCCAAGGTGCCCTGCGCATCGAGGCGGAACGCCTGACCGCGGTGCTGGTCGACGGTCAGGTCGAGACCATGCGCGCCACGGGTGACCAAGCCGTTTTCTCCGACACCCCCAGCGCTGAACAAGGCGAGGTTAAGGGCATTGCCAACAGCATCGATTGGGCGCTGAAGGATCAGGTCATGGTGCTCACGGGCGCTGCCACGCTGACCCAATCAACCAACACGGTGATCGGTGAAAGCGTGATTTACCGTCAAGCCAAGGGCACGCTCGAAGCCAGCAGCGACGGCAAAGGCGAGCGCGTGCAGATGATCCTGACACCGAACAACTCGTGACACAGCACGCACTCACCGCCCACGGCCTGGCCAAGCGCTACGGCAAGCGCCAGGTCGTCAAAGACATGTCCGTGCGCGTCGAACCCGGCGAAATCGTCGGCCTGCTCGGCCCCAATGGCGCGGGCAAAACCACTTCCTTTTACATGATCGTGGGCCTGGTCAAAGCCGATGCTGGCCAGGTGCACATCGACGGCCAAGACGTCAGTCGCCAGCCGATGCACCGGCGCGCTGAACGCGGGCTCGGCTACCTGGCGCAGGAAGCCAGCATTTTTCGCCGCCTATCCAGTCGTGACAACTTGCTCGCGGTACTGGAATTACGCCGCGATTTGGACAAGCGCCAGCGCCAGCAAAAAGCCGAGGCCCTGCTCGCGGAATTTCACCTGGAGCATGTTGCAGACAGCCCAGGTCAGGCCCTCTCTGGGGGTGAGCGTCGCCGCGTCGAGATCGCCCGCGCTTTGGCCATGGACCCGGCCTATGTGCTGCTGGACGAGCCCTTCGCTGGGGTCGACCCGATTTCAGTCAGCGACATCAAGCGATTGGTTCGGGGGCTAGCGGCGCGCAATATCGGGGTCCTGATTACCGATCACAATGTGCGCGAAACCCTGGATTTATGTGACCGCGGCTACATCGTCAGCGATGGATCTTTGCTCGCTCAGGGCAGCCCCGAGGACTTACTGGCGAACGAGACCGTACGCCAGGTTTATTTAGGGCATGAATTTCGCATGTAGCCCAAATTCTGGGCTATAGTCTCGCCTGAACGCGAGGGACTCGATGAAGCAAACACTCCAGCTCAAGATGGGCCAGCAACTGGCCATGACGCCGCAATTGCAACAAGCCATTCGCATGTTGCAGTTATCGACTTTGGAGCTTCAGCAGGAAATTCAGCAAGCACTCGATGAGAACCCCTTGCTGGAGCGCGAAGACGACGACACAGTCGCCTCCCAGCCCGACGACCATAATGAGCGTGACGACTTCGAGCCGACTGAACCGACCAGCGAAAAAAGCGTTGATGAGCTCGTTAGCCAAACCGACAACCTCGGCGATAACGACGCCATGGATTCGCGCTGGGAAGACACCTTCGTCAACAATTCCAGCGCCGTCGAAGGCTTACCTGAATTTGAAGCTCGCTCCAGTGCGCCCGTTACCTTGCACCAACACCTGCTCGATCAGATGTGGCAGCTGCACCTGACGCCGCGTGATCAAGTCCTCTTTATCGCGCTGGTCGACGGCATTGATGACGCCGGTTATCTGCGTGAAGACCTGGACACCATCTGTGCCGCCACGGCGGACGAACTCGACGAACCTGCCGAGGCCGACGAAGTGGCGGTGGTGCTCAAACAGATTCAGCATTTGGACCCGCCGGGCATCGGCGCCCGCGACGTTCAGGAGTGCCTAGCGATCCAGCTGCGGCAACTGGATGACTCCGTGGATGCCCGGGAAACCGCCGTGCAGATCGTCAAGGAGCGCTTTGATGCGCTGGCCAAGCGTGACCTGGCCGGCATCAGCCGCGGTCTTGGCGTCGACAAGACCGAAGTCCACGAAGCCTTGAGCCTGATCAAGACCCTGTCGCCACGTCCAGGCAGCGCGATCGGCTCAAGCGATACGGACTACGTCATCCCGGACTTGGTGGTGCGCAAGGTCAACAACATCTGGCGCGTCGAACTCAACTCAGAAGCCGTGCCGCGGCTCTACCTGAATCGCACCTATAGCGATTTGGTTGAGCATGCCGACGACGAATCCAAGAGCTACATCAAAGCCCAAACCCGCGAAGCAAAGTGGCTGATTAAGTCTGTCGAAAGCCGATACGACACCCTGTTGAAAGTCGGCCGCACAATCATGGCCGAGCAACTCGAGTTCCTTGAACACGGCGAGGAGTCGATGCGGCCGCTGATCCTGGCCGACGTGGCGCGCCAGATCGATATGCATGAAAGCACCGTATCCCGGGCCACCACGCAAAAGTTCGTGCTGACCCCCAAGGGTCTGTACGAGCTGAAATTCTTTTTCTCATCACAGCTTGCGTCAAGCAATGGCGCCGAAGCGGCCAGCTCCACGGCCATTCGCGCGGTCATCAAACGCTTGGTCGCTGCAGAGCCGCGCAACAAGCCACTGTCAGACTCTAAACTGGCGACATTGCTTGAGGCCGAAGGCTACAAAGTCGCCCGTCGCACCGTCGCCAAATACCGCGAAGGCATGGGCATCGCCGGCAGCAGCGAACGCAAACAGTTGACCTAGTGCACCCCTTTGGCGTCTAGCACCCCGGGGGGCTGGTCAGTCCCGGTCAACCGGAGTAGGGTCAAAAGTGTCGATATTCTTCGGCACCGATAAGAATGCTAAGGAGCTGCACATGCATATCAGTATCAGTGGACAACATCTCGAAATCACCGACGCCATCCGCGACTATGTAGAATCCAAGTTCGATCGACTCACCCGACACTCTGACACCATCACACGCATTGAAGTCGTTCTGCGCGTAGAAAAAAACCGCCAAATTGCTGAAGGCTCCATCCACGTCGCCGGCGCTGATCTGCATGCGCTGTCGGAAAATGATGACATGTATGCGTCGATCGACCTGATGATCGATAAGCTCGATCGGCAAGTGCTGAAGCACAAAGAGAAGAACGTCGCACGAAAGCAAGGTGCGGCATAGCACGAACACCGCTACAATCCGGTGAGTCAACGCTCGACTCACCGGAGTTCTTTTTTTGAACCACTCTCTCTCCGATTATTTACTGCCAAGCCAAGTCCATCCGCAATTTGCCGCCAAAAGCAAAAAACGCGCGTTGGAAATGGTCGCCAGCCAGATTTCAGACACCCTCCAATCCGATGAAGATCAGGCCGAACTGTTGGTCGACGGCCTGCAGGCGCGCGAACGGCTTGGTAGCACCGGTATTGGCCAAGGCATTGCCGTACCGCACTGCCGCAGCGGCGCCGTTAGCGAACCCAGTGTGCATCTGTTTGCCCTTGAAGAAGCCATCGACTTTGATGCCCTGGACGGCGAGCCGGTGAATTTTTTGTGCGTGTTGCTGGTGCCCGAAGACGCCAACGAAGTGCATCTGCAGCTGTTGCGTGATGTCATCCGCACCTTTGGCAATCCGGAATGCCGGGCGCCATTGTTGGCGGCGCGCACCCCCGAAGTCCTTCACCGAACCGCCATCGATTTGTTCGAGAGGCTCGCGTGAGTCTGCGTCTGGTCGTTGTCAGCGGCCGATCCGGATCCGGCAAGAGTGCCGCCCTCGGCGCGCTTGAAGATGCGGGATACACCTGCATCGACAACCTACCGGTGGGTGTCTTGCTGCCCACCCTGCGCCTGCTCGAAATGCGTGATGAGGCGCAGCCGGTCGCGGTCGGTATTGATGCCCGAGGCCGCGCCGAAGACGTCGCCGCCCTACCCAGTGTCCTGTCAGGACTGGGGGAACTGGGCATCCAAAGCCGCATCATTTGGCTCGACGCCAGCACGCCCACCCTGATCAACCGCTTCCACGCGACCCGGCGACGGCATCCATTGCTGTCCAGCTCTGGGTCACTGGAAACTGCGCTGGAGACCGAACTCACCCTGCTGGACCCCATCGTTCAGCACGCGGACCGGCATATGGACACCACGCGCCTTAGCCTGCACGAGCTGCGCGCTGGGATATTGCGTCTCGCCGACCCGAACTACCAACCGGGACGCCCCGAGGTCCACCTGCTGTCGTTTGGCTTTAAGCACGGCGTGCCGGATACGGTGGACTTTGTGTTTGACGCGCGCTTCCTGCCAAACCCGTTTTGGGAGCCGACCCTGCGACCGTTTAATGGCACCGACCAACCCGTCATTGACTTTTTGTCGTCCAAACCCGAGACCCTTGAGTACTTATCGGATATTGCCGAGCTGGCACAGCGCTGGGTTCCCAACATCGTGGCGACGGGACGGCCCAATGTGACCTTTGCCATCGGCTGCACGGGCGGCCAACACCGATCCGTCTTTTTAGCCGAGCAACTAAAACAGAGCTTGCACGAACACTTTGATGTCAGCGTCCGCCACCGGGAGCTAAACCGTGATTGAGCGCGTTGTGCGCCTCGTCAACCCAAAAGGCCTGCATGCGCGGGCGTCTCATAAGTTGTCCGAATGCGCCCAGCGCTTTGACTGTGACACCCGGCTGTTTTTCGGCGACCACCAAGCGGACGCCAAACAAATCATGTCGGTGATGTTGCTGGCTGCGCCGGTGGGCAGCGACATCACCCTGCGTTGTCATGGAAACGACGCACGTGCCTGTTTAGATGCGATGAGCACGCTCATTGCCGAGGGACTAGGAGAGCTGGGTGAACGCGCCGAACACTGAATTGCTAGCAGAAGAACGCCTCCAGGTCGTCGAACAGGCGCTGGAGAGTGGTGCGCTGGCGAAAATCCGGCGCATGCTCAACGGTGGCATGGCGCCGGCTGATGTGGCCCACCTGCTGGAATCGTCACCGCAAAAAGACCGTGTCGTTCTGTGGAATCTGATCGAATCCGAACTGGACGGCGAAGTCCTGCAGTACCTGGGCGAGGAAGTCCGAGCCGACATCGTCGGGCGCATGACCCACGACGAGTTGCTGAACGCCGTTGCCGAGTTTGAAACCGATGACCTGGTTGACCTGCTGCAAGAGCTGCCCGAACGGGTGTCCGAGCAGGTCTTGCAGGCCATGGACATTCAAGACCGCGAACGTATCGAGGCGGTGCTGTCGTATTCAGAAGACACCGCCGGTGGCCTGATGAACACCGACACCATCACGGTGCGACCGGACGTAACGCTGGACGTGGCCTTCCGCTTTTTGCGCCGCCACCCGACCTTGCCCGACATTCTCGACAACCTCTTAGTGGTCAACCGCCGGGATGAGTTTATTGGCATCTTGCCGCTGAATGTCTTGCTGACGTCCGATTCGTCCCTGATGGTCGGCGACGTCATGCGCACCGAAACCGAAGTGCTTAGCCCGGATGTGTCCAGCGACGAAGTGGCCCGCCGGTTCCAGCGCATGGACTTGGTCAGCGCGCCGGTTGTCAGCGAAAACAACAAGTTGCTCGGCCGCATCACCATTGACGACGTGGTCGACGTCATCAAAGAACAAGCCGAGCACGCACTGTTACAGCTACAAGGCCTGGACGAGGATGAGGACTTGTTCGCGCCGGTCCTGCGTACCGCGCGTCGCCGCGGCCTTTGGCTGGGGATTAACCTGCTGACGGCTTTTATCGCAAGCGCCGTGATTGGGCTGTTTGAAGCCACCCTGCAGCAGGTGGTCGCCCTGGCGGTGTTGATGCCCATTGTCGCCAGTATGGGCGGCATCGCAGGCACACAATCCTTAACCATCGTCATCCGGGCCATGGCCTTGGGCCAGATTACGCCCTCGCGCGGGCGCACGCTGGTGATTAAAGAAGTCAGTGTCGGCTTGCTAAACGGATTTTTCTGGTCGGCGGCGGTGGCGCTGGTGGCCTACCTTTGGTTTGGCGATGCCACCTTAGGTGCCGTCATCGGCGTGTCGATTATCGTCAATCTAGCGACCGCCGCTGTGGCCGGCTCAACCTTGCCCGGGCTGCTAAAGCGCGTTGGCGTCGACCCCGCCTTAGCCGGCGGCGTCCTGCTAACGACCATCACCGACGTGGTCGGGTTCTTTACCTTTTTGGGGCTCGCGGCGCTGGCGTTTTAACCGGCGACGGTGATGGCCGGAAACATCAGCGACGGTGCGTGGGTGCTGCCGCGGGTGTCCGCATCATCGGCAACACCGGCTAGCGTCGGCCACAACGCCTTTAGGTTACAGGCCACCGTGATGCCCTCAACCGCGTGCTGAATCACGCCACCGGACACCCAAAATCCACTGGCACCGCGTGAATAGTCACCGGTCACTGCGTTCAGGCCGTGCCCCATCATTTCCGTGATTAATAGGCCCTCGCCCATGTCCTTTAGCAAGTCCGCCTGGGTGCCGCGACCTCGGGTCAACTGCAGATTACGGGTTCCGCCGCCGTTGCCGGTGGAGGTGCTTTTCAAGCGTCGGGCCGCATAGACATCCAGCACGTAGGAGGCAACCCGGCCGTCTTCAATGAAGGCTTGGTCGCGGGTGAGCAGACCGTCGCTATCGACACTGGCGCTGGCCATGGCGCCGCGCACCCGCGGCCGCTCAAACAGGTCAATTCCGGCGGGTAAAATGGCGTCACCTAGCGCACCCAGCAGCCACGAGCTCTGGCGCCACTGGGCGTTGCCGTTCAAGGCTCCAGACAAGGCCCCGATCAGGGATGCACTGACACGGGGATCAAACACCACCGGCATGCTACCGGTCGCAATGGGACGGGCATGACAGCGTGCCAGCGTCCGTGCCTGAGCCTCACCGCCAATGTCAGCCGACGCCTTCAGTGCCGCCGGGTCGCGGGCGTAGTCATAGGCATAGTCGCGCTGCAGCCCGTCGCCGTCTTTGGCCAGCACCACCGAGGACAGTGAGTACTGACTCGAGGCCTGTGACAACCGCTGCCCTAGGGTATTGGCCGTCACCCGCACGCCACGGCGGGCGCTGTAGTCAGCGCCCTCGGAATTGACGATGTCGGCATGGTCCAGCGCAGCCGCTTCGCACTCACGGGCCATTTCAAAGGCCCGTTCCGGCGTCACGTCCATGGCAAAGTCCTGGCCCAGGTCTTCGGCGCTATCCGCTAGCCATTCTGGCTCAGGCAGGCCGCCGTATGGGTCAGCCTCGGTATACTGAGCGATGGCACAAGCCGCCTTGGCGCAGCGCTCCAGGGCTTGGGGCGACAAATCACTGGTGGAGGCACCGCCTTTACGCCCATCGATCCAAACGCTAAGGCCAACCGATCGATCGTTTTCGAACTCCAACGTCTCGGGGGATTGATTGCGAACACTCACACTCAAGCCACGGGACGCATTCGCCCCCATCTGCGCATGGTGCGCGCCGTGCTTGACCGCTAGACTAAGCACCAACTCAGCGGCCTCAGCCAGCTGCTCACGCTCACGTTTCGGATCCCAAACAAAGGACACAGATTCAGTCATGACGGACGACTCCTTGGAAGACTTTGACGATCGCCCCAGTAAAAGCGAACTGAAAAGGGAAATGCATGAATTGCAGGCCATTGCCCAGCAATTGGTTGATCTGACGCCGACCCAACTGGCCAAGGTCCCGATGCCTGAGGTGTTGGAAATCGGCGTAAAGGACGCGCAGCGGTTCAAGAAAGAAGCGAAACGCCGCCAGATGCAGTACCTGGGTAAGGTCATGCGCAAACTGGACCCGGCACCCATTGTCGCCGCCTTGGCGGAATTCGACGCCGCCAGTGCCGAGAGCATCAACCGCATGCGGGCGCTGGAACAGTGGCGCGAGCGCCTGATCGATAACGACGGTGCCCTGACCGAGTTTCTGGACCGCTATCCGCACATTGATGCCCAGCCGCTGCGCCAACTGGTTCGCAATGCCCGCGCCCACAAGTCCGGCGCGCCCAAGGCGCTGTTCCGGTTTATCCGCGAGCACATTCAATAACCTAGGCGTCACCACCACCCACCACGAGCTGGT
>CAKZQE010000067.1 GCA_937139465.1 uncultured Gammaproteobacteria bacterium | reverse complement strand
TAACCGCCTAGTGCGGTTTGCACCGCGTGCTGCATCGGCACATTGGCGCAAAGGCGCATTGAGGCAAGCATATCCAAACCGTCGCGATATCCCGCAGTCAAATGGTCAGGACCGGTTACAAACATCCACCCACTGCGAAAACCACAGATTCGGTAGGCTTTTGACAAGCCATTGAAAGTGACACAAACCACGTCGTCGGTAAGGGTCGCAATCGAGGTGTGTGTGGCGCCATCGTAAAGGATTTTTTCGTAGATTTCGTCGGCGAAGAGCACCAGATCGTGGCGGGTGGCGAAGGCCCCGAGGACCTCGACCATGGCGCGCTCGTAGACCGCCCCCGTGGGATTGTTGGGGTTGATCACCACGATGGCGCGGGTGCGCGGGGTGATCTTAGCCTCAATGTCGGCGATGTCGGGCTGCCAGCCGCTCTGTTCGTCGCAGAGGTAGTGGACTGGCTGACCGCCAGCCAGCGACGAGGCGGCCGTCCACAGCGGGTAGTCGGGGGCCGGCACCAATACCTCGTCGCCGGCGTTGAGGAGGGCTTGCATCGCCATCACAATCAGCTCGCTGACGCCGTTGCCCATGATCACATCGTTGATGTCGGTGTTGAGCAGGCCGTCTGACTGACAGCGGTGAACGACCGCCTTACGTGCCGCAAACAGCCCCTTGCTGTGCGAGTAGCCCTCGGCGTCGCGCAGGTTGTAGATGACGTCGCGGATAATCTCGTCGGGGGCGTGAAAGCCAAACGGCGCTGGATTACCGATGTTTAGCTTGAGAATCTTCTGGCCTTCGTCTTCGAGCTTGTTGGCGTAGTCGAGCACCGGCCCGCGAATGTCGTAACAGACGCCACGCAACTTGTCTGACTTGCGCAGCTCGTGGCTCGATGGACTGCTCATGGTGTTCCTCTTGAAACTGGCTGGGTGCGACAGTGCACCGCAGTGGGTGTGCATTGTAGCGAAATCGCCGAGTGGGGTGGTAATCGTTATCGGCGTGGCGGCGGCCGCGTTTGGCTCAAATCGCCAATAAGTGAAAAAAACCCCGCCGCGCGCTTGACAGCGGTGGGGTGCCTTCCTAAAATGCGCGCCACTTAGCCAGACACGTCCCGTTCGTCTAGAGGCCTAGGACACCGCCCTTTCACGGCGGTAACAGGGGTTCGACTCCCCTACGGGACGCCATTTTAAATCGGTGTTGTTCTCTCTTTGACAGCATTGCTCGCGGGAATAGCTCAGTTGGTAGAGCGCAACCTTGCCAAGGTTGAGGTCGCCGGTTCGAACCCGGTTTCCCGCTCCAGAAGACAACCCTCGTTACGCTTTAAGAAATTCCAGTAATTGCCGTCGTTCCATGGGGCGTGCGTGATAGTAGCCCTGCATCACCTTGACACCCAGTGAACGCAAAGTTGCATGCTCTTGATCCGTCTCAACCCCCTCTGCGATGACTTCGATGTCAAGGGCTTGCGCCATCCTCATCAGTGCATTAACAATTTGATAGCTATTTCTATTGGTATTGATATCTTGCACGAAACGTCGGTCGATTTTAATCCAGTCAATTTCGAGCTCATGTAGAGTACTCAAACTCGAGTAGCCTGTGCCAAAGTCATCCAGCGCCAAATCCAGCCCCAGCTGTTTCAATGCACTGAGCACCTTGCCGGCAAGTTCCGCGTTCTCAATCGTAGTTCGTTCGGTAATTTCTATCATCAATCGGCTTGGATCGAGTTTATAACGCTCACAGGTGCTTTTGATTAAATCTTCCAAATTTTGGTAGTGGAACTGCACCGGCGAAATATTGATGGATACCGCCAAGTCCGCTTGGTGAGGCTCCAGGCTTGCTAAAAAAGAGCACACTTCATCCACTACGAACTCGCCGAGCCGTAAAATCAACTCGCTTTCTTCTGCGGCATCAATCACTTCTTGGATAGAAATAGACTCCCCAGGCCAACGTAACAAGGCCTCACAGCGTCGGAAATGAGCAGAATCGTCATTCCAAACAGGCTGATACCATATTTCCAGATCACTGTTGTTGAGTGCTTGATCAATGCGCGTCCGCAGAGCGCTGCGAGTGAGGCGCTCGGCATCCATGCCGGGATAAAACACCGAGCTAGCGCTACCGCCCAGCTTACTCTGCTTAGCGTGATACATCGCCACATCGGCGCAGTGCATCACGGACTCTAGGTCTTGTCCGTGTAGCGGAAAGTGTGCAGCTCCCAAGCTGATTGACACCGGCACCTCTAAACCAAAGTCCGCTCGTCCGCCCAAATCGGCCTTAAGGCTTTGAAACAAAGTTTCCAGGTCTGCTTGTGTGAGTTCAGGCTCCGTTACCACACCAAACTCATCACCGCCTAAGCGAGCAACAGTTGCTTGTGCCGGCAGGTGACGTGTAAGAGTCTCAGCAAAAGCGATTAGAACTCGATCGCCTACGACATGCCCTTTGGTGTCATTGATGAGCTTGAAATCATTGATGTCCGCCAGCATCAGCGTGCCAGACGAGCCGGTTTGAATCGCTTCATCAAAAGCCATTGTGAACCGCGTTCGGTTGCCCGTTCCGGTGAGCTCATCGGAATGAGCCATTTCCCAAATGCGCTGTTCTTGACGAATTCGGTCGTCCATGTCGATCATTGAACCAAGTGCGAGTTCTTCGCGGTTGGCGTCTTGCTGTATCGGGACGCCGGTCAAGTGGAACCAGCGATAGTTGCCATTAGAAACCTCAAGCTGTACCTGCTCATCGAGCTCGGCGCCCTCGAGCAGGTAGGACGAGAATTTCTCGACTAACCTTGCCCGCTCACTAGGATCCACTTTGTCCAATATCTGTTCGACCGTGACGTTGGAGTTGTCATCAAGCCCTATATTCGATAGATCCTCAGTCGCACCGTTAAAGTGGAACACATCGTTAATACGATCAAACGTCCACACTAAGGCGTTGGCCGCGCCCAAGACGACGTTCAGCCGGTTGAAACTTTCGTTCAACTCCCCCAAGGTTTGATTCAACTCGGAGGTTCGACTCGCCACCTGATTCTCGAGATCACGTAGCAGAGCGTCATGGGCCGAATTTGCCGCGACCAAATTGTCACGAAGCTCCACCAGCGCCGTCGTCAGCGAGCTTACTTCGCGGTTGTCGCTATCGATCGGTATGTCCACATCAAGATTGCCGGCACCGAGTCGATTCGCAATAGTCGCCGAGCGGAGTAAAGGGCTAACGACGCCACGATTTAGATTTATAAATATCCAGCCAAAAACGAGCGCCAGGCAAGCGAAGGCGATGTAAAGCGGGAGCTGGACGCGCCAGATATTCGCCTGCAATTTTTGGCGCTCGGACCCTACCAGGACACGCCCTGAGATGCCGCCGGCCTTAAACGGTAGCCGCACTAACAGATAGTCATCTGATCCCGAGCGCAAATGTTGCTCTAAGCCGACGTTGGCCGGAAACTCCGCGACCAACTGCTCGCCCGATTCTTCCAGCAGGTAAATCCCAGCGACGCTCACCTCGCGATTGTCCTGCATGAATCCGTTAACTTGACCCAGTAAACCCAGATCTTCTTGCTCGATCGCGAACTGCACGCTGATGACCAACGCCGCTGCAATGCTCTCAAGCTCGGAGTTTAAGTTTTGGGTAAGTATTCGCTGCTGCTGATTTGGGACAATGACCAACAGCAAGGCTACCAAAAATACCAGGCCCAGCAAAACGGGAATGCTGAGCTTTAGGGCGATAGAGCGTGGCTTCATTAATTAATGACGGACAGAACTTGGTATGTTTCAGGCGGTACGTCCTTGACGACCCCTACTGCCCCCTCGGTTCGATCCAAAATGGCTAGCACTTCGGCATCGCTTTTCGCATAAATAGGGACGTTCGCTCGTCCGCTAAAAACCAGCCGAAGCCAGTGTCGTTGCATCGCAGAGCCCGACCCGTTAAACCAATGATCCCCTACAGCATTAAAATGTGGCGCCTCTTTACTCGGTAAGATCACCACGATTGGCGCCCCATCCGACCACTTACGCTGTTTGCCCGTGATGATTTCGCTTACATTAATGGCGGTAGTACTTCCATTGGCATTTTTTGCAGCCACTACGTACAAGTCTGCGGCAGCGACACTGTCGGGCACAAACAGCCAAAGCAAACAAAGACCAACCAAGCATCCTAGATGCGAGGTCAGGCGATTACTGGTTCGCAAGCACAGCATACGTTAAAAGCCCACAGCAACTTGCATGCGAAGCTCAAGGCCGTCTTTTGCGTCAGGAAGCATGTCGTTCTCATGCTCTATCAACTCGAACTTGACCACCCCAGTGGTCGTGAAAAAATAGCTAAGGCCTAGACCCGCTCGAATCTCTTCTCCGGGCGCAAAATGCACGCCACCATCTTCAACCG
>CAKZQE010000066.1 GCA_937139465.1 uncultured Gammaproteobacteria bacterium | reverse complement strand
CTTGCCCTCCTTTACGGATGCAAGCGCCAGCTCCCACGCGAGATTGACGGAGAATGTTGTCGCCCCGACACCGCCCGCGGCGGCGTAAACCGGAAAGATGAGACCGTCGCGTGCCGGCCCGCTGCTGGTGGTTGCATTGACGAAGCGAAGCCGCGCGACCGTATCGGCGAGCGCGGAGGAGGGCAGGGGAAGCGGCGCGAAATCGTCGGCACCGGCGCGCATCAGAGAATGTATCGCAACCGGGCTGAGGGTTTCTGCAAGCAGGACAACACGCAGTCCGCTCAGCTTTGCAGCTTCGATCAGCGCCGTCGCCTGTGTCAGTTCTTTTTCGTCTTCGCGTTTGCGGGCCATTGGGGCCTTGGCTCTGACGTCACGGCGCATCGGACGCTTACGCAGACGATGTACGTGCAGTTCCAGATGATCGTCGGCGAGTTCCCGTGGCCGGAGGGCGAGGTGTCTTTGCTCAACTTTGTCTGGATGTTCGGCTTCTTCGTCATCTGGGTTACGGTCCGGGTGGTACTTCATGGCTTTTTTTCGATACGCCTTTTTGAGCTCTTTACCGTCGATGTCCTTCGACACGCCCAAAACTTCGTAGTAATCGCGTTTTGCCAATGTGTTCTCCTGCTGATGGCGTCGGCCATCTCACGAGTTGGGCCTGCGTTGCAGGCCCCCTCGGTTTACTTGTCGTCCTTAACTTCTTCAAACTCAGCGTCGACCACGTCGTCGCCTTCGTTTTGGGCGCTCTCGCCCGCATCGCTGGCGGCTTCAGGCTCGGCTGCGTACAGCTTTTCAGCGATTTTAGCTTGAGCCTCAGACAGCGCTTGGGTCTTCGCTTCGATGGCGTCTTTGTCGTCACCCTTGAGGGCTTCTTCCAGCTCGCTGGCGGCGGCTTCAACCGGTGCTTTATCCTCGTCCGTTAACTTGTCGCCTGCGTCTGCCAAGGCTTTGCGCGTGGCGTGCACCAGTCCGTCGCCGGCGTTGCGTGCGCTAACCAGCTCTTCAAAGCGCTTGTCGTCTGCTGCGTTGGCTTCGGCGTCGGCGACCATTTGGTCGATCTCGTCATCCGTCAAACCAGAGGCCGCCTTAATAACAATGGACTGCTCTTTGTTGGTCGCCTTGTCCTTGGCTGACACGTTCAGGATGCCGTTGGCGTCGATGTCGAAAGCGACTTCGATCTGCGGCATGCCGCGGGGCGCCGGCGGGATGTCACTGAGGTCAAACTTGCCTAGGCTCTTGTTGGCGCCGGCTTGCTTACGCTCGCCCTGCAATACGTGGATGGTCACGGCCGGCTGATTGTCTTCGGCGGTCGAGAACACCTGCGTTTTCTTGGTCGGGATGGTGGTGTTTTTCTCGATCAAGGGGGTCATGACGCCGCCCATGGTTTCGATGCCCAAGCTCAGGGGTGTGACGTCCAGCAGCAAGACGTCTTTGACGTCACCCGAGAGAACAGCGCCCTGCAGGGCCGCACCAACCGCAACGGCTTCGTCGGGGTTAACGTCCTTACGCGGCTCTTTGCCGAAAAACTCAGCGACTTTTGCCTGAACCATCGGCATACGAGTCTGGCCGCCGACCAAAATCACGTCGTCGATTTCACCAACGCTGAGGTCAGCGTCTTCCAGCGCCTGTTTGCAAGGCTTGAGGCTGTTAGTCACCAGCTCTTCGACCAACGACTCCAATTTGGCGCGGGTCACCTTGACGTTCAGGTGCTTGGGGCCAGTGGCGTCAGCGGTGATGTACGGCAGGTTGACGTCGGTCTGCTGGCTTGAAGACAGCTCAATCTTGGCTTTCTCGGCCGCTTCTTTGAGGCGCTGCATGGCCAGAGGATCACCTTTAAGATCCATGCCGCTGTCCGCTTTGAAACTGGCCGCCAGGAAGTCGATCAAACGCAGGTCAAAGTCTTCGCCGCCCAAGTGGGTGTCGCCGTTGGTGGCCAATACTTCGAACTGTTTTTCGCCGTCGACGTCGGCAATTTCGATGATCGAGACGTCAAAGGTACCGCCGCCCAAGTCGTAAACCGCGATGGTGCGGTCGCCGGCATCTTTGTCCATGCCGTACGCCAGTGCCGCAGCGGTCGGCTCGTTAATGATGCGTTTGACGTCCAGTCCCGCGATACGGCCTGCGTCTTTGGTCGCCTGGCGCTGTGCGTCGTTGAAGTACGCAGGCACCGTGATGACCGCCTCGGTGACAGCAGTGCCCAGGTAGTCTTCGGCGGATTTTTTCATCTTCTTCAAGATTTCAGCGGAGACCTGAGGCGGTGCCATTTTCTGACCCTGAGCTTCTACCCAGGCATCACCGTTGTCATTTGCCAGGATCTTGAAGGGCACCAAGCTGATGTCTTTCTGAACGACGTTGTCTTCGAACCGACGGCCGATGAGGCGTTTGACGGCAAACAACGTGTTGGTGGGGTTGGTCACGGCCTGGCGCTTCGCGCTCTGGCCAACCAAAGTTTCTTCGCCGGTGTAGGCAACCACCGAGGGGGTGGTGCGGTCGCCTTCAGCGTTTTCGATGACCTTGGGTTTGTCGCCATCCAGCACTGCAACGCAGCTGTTGGTGGTGCCCAAGTCGATTCCGATAATTTTACCCATGTCGTCTACTCTCCGTGTTTTGTCGCCGACCCTTGTCCGTGTTAGGTATGTCGAGGCGACGTAATTTCATTTCAATGGTTAAGCGTTTTCGTCAACGCTCGGGCTGCCCTGACTGACCACCACCATGGCGGCGCGTAATACGCGGTCGTTTAAGGCGTAACCGGTCTGGACCACGTCCACGACTGTGTTAGCCGGAGCCGGAGCGGGCACCATGCTGATGGCCTGGTGTCGTGCCGGATCGAACAGCTCGTTGACCGGGTTGATGGGGGCGAGGCCATTTTTCGCAAGGGCCTGGGTGTACAACTCAAAGGTTGCCTCAATGCCTTCCAGCATGGCGCCATCAAAGCCTTCCATAACGCGTGCTGCTTCCAGCGCGCGCTCAAAGCTATCGGCCACGGGCAGCATCTCGCGCATCAGCTTTTCAGCGCCGAATTTGCGTGCTTTTTCGACGTCAGCTTCGGCGCGGCGGCGTACATTTTGTGACTCGGCAGCCAGGCGAAGCTGGGCTTCTTTGAGGTTTTGAATTTCATCGAGCAGGGCTTGGGTGTCCGCCACCTCTGCGCTGGGCTCTCCTTGAGCTGTCTCAGAGGCATCGGTTTCAGCTGCCGTCGGTTCAATGTCGTTCGGTTCGGGCGCTTGTTCGTCGCTCATAAGTTCATCCGTAAAATAAGTTGCCCGCGGTAGATGGGATGCTTGCTAAAACTTTCAATCCCCTGTGGCTCAAAAAAACCGTCGGTTGGCGTTTTTGTGCGCAGTTTCGATGGCGATAACGCATGTGCTGGTATAGAATGCGGCCGTTTTGTGCGGCGCTCGCCCACATCCGTGCGGTCAGTTTTTCATGCCTTCGATTGGCCGGGCGAAATGGCATAACTGTCGGAGCTTTTCATTGACTGAAATTGGTTGCTTGGTACTGGAAGACGGAAGCGTCTTTCACGGGAGCGCCCTTGGCGCACACGGAGAATCCATCGGGGAAGTGGTGTTTAACACTGCGATGACCGGTTATCAGGAGATTCTAACCGATCCGTCTTACTGCAAGCAGATGGTCACGCTGACCTATCCGCACATTGGCAATACGGGCGTTAACGCCGAAGACGAAGAATCTGAACACGTGTGGGCGGCTGGGCTGATTGTCCGCGAGCTGACGCCTCTGGTCAGTAGCTACCGCGCCGAAGGCGGTCTGGACGCCTACATGCGGGACCGCAATGTGGTGGGTATCCACGGCATCGACACGCGTCGCCTGACACGCTTGCTGCGCGACAAGGGTTCCCAGCGCGGTGTGATCTTGTCCGGTGACGCGTTGAAGGCGGCCGGTGACAATGTGGTGGCCTACGCCATGACGCGGATCGCGACCTTTGCGGGCTTGGCTGGCATGGACTTGGCCAAGGTCGTCAGCACCGAATCCAGCTACCGTTGGACCGAAGGCACCTGGGAAAACTTGAAAGGCTTCCCAACCATCACCGATCAACGCTTCAAGGTGGTGGCCTACGATTTTGGTGTTAAGCGCAACATTTTGCGTTTGTTGGCCGAGCGCGGCTGCGATTTGACGGTGGTGCCGGCGCAGACCCCCGCCGCCGAAGTGCTAGCGATGAACCCCGATGGGGTGTTTTTGTCCAACGGCCCGGGCGACCCAGAGCCCTGTACTTACGCAATTGACGCGGTTAAAGCCATCATAGAAGCCGGCATCCCCGTGTTCGGTATCTGCTTGGGCCATCAGATTTTGTCGCTGGCCTCGGGTGCGAAAACCATGAAGATGAAAACCGGTCACCACGGTGCCAACCACCCGGTGAAACACGAAAATGGCGTGCGCGTCTTTATCACCAGCCAGAACCACGGCTTTGCGGTCGACGATTCGGCGCTGCCGGACAGCCTGGCGGTCACGCACCGCAGCCTGTTCGATGGCACGGTTCAGGGCGTTCGCCGCACCGACGTCAAAGCCTTTGGGTTCCAAGGGCACCCCGAAGCCAGCCCCGGGCCGCACGACATTGTGAGCCTGTTTGACCAATTCATCGCAGACATGGAGGCCGTGTAGTGCCGAAACGTACGGACCTAAAAAGCATCCTGATCATCGGCGCTGGCCCCATCATTATTGGCCAGGCTTGCGAATTTGATTACTCCGGCGCGCAGGCGTGTAAAGCGCTGCGCGAAGAGGGCTACCGCGTCATCCTGGTCAACTCGAATCCGGCCACGATCATGACCGACCCGACCATGGCCGACGCCACCTACATCGAGCCGATCAACTGGAAAACACTTGAACGCATCATCGACAAAGAGCGCCCGGACGCGATTTTGCCGACCATGGGCGGTCAAACCGCGCTCAACACGGCGCTGGATTTGGCGGCGAACGGCGTGCTTGAAAAGTACGACGTTGAACTGATTGGCGCCAGCGTTGACGCCATCGACAAGGCCGAAGACCGCGACCGTTTCGACAAAGCCATGCGTGCCATTGGCCTCGAATGCCCCAAGTCGCGCATTGCCCACAGCATGGACGAAGCACTGGCTGCGGTCGAAGAGCTGGGCTACCCCAGCATCATTCGCCCGTCCTTTACCCTGGGTGGATCCGGTGGCGGTGTCGCCTACAACCGTGAAGAGTTCGAAGAAATCTGTGCCCGTGGCTTGGACCTATCACCTACCAACGAGTTGCTGATTGACGAATCGCTGCTGGGCTGGAAAGAGTACGAAATGGAGGTCGTCCGCGACCGCAACGACAACTGCATCATCGTCTGTGCGATTGAAAACTTTGACCCCATGGGCGTTCACACCGGTGACTCCGTAACCGTGGCCCCGGCGCAAACGCTCACCGACAAAGAATACCAAGTCATGCGCGACGCCAGCATCGCTGTGCTGCGTGAAATCGGCGTGGAAACGGGTGGTTCCAACGTTCAGTTTGGTATGAACCCCAAAGACGGTCGTCTGGTCGTTATCGAGATGAACCCGCGTGTGTCTCGCTCGTCGGCGTTGGCCTCCAAGGCCACCGGCTTTCCAATCGCCAAAGTCGCTGCGAAATTGGCGGTCGGCTACACGCTTGATGAGTTGGACAACGAGATTACCGGCGGCGCCACCCCGGCCAGTTTCGAGCCAACCATCGATTACGTTGTTACCAAGATCCCGCGCTTTACCTTTGAAAAATTCCCCCAGGCCAAGCCGGTATTGACCACTCAGATGAAGTCGGTCGGTGAAGTCATGGCCATTGGCCGGAACTTCCAGGAGTCGATGCAAAAAGCACTGCGCGGCATGGAAGTGGGCGTTAACGGGTTTGATTCCTTCTGGGAAGAAGGGCGCACAGTCGAAGAGCTGCGCGGATTGCTGAGCGAGCCCGGCCCGGATCGCGTCTGGCACATCGGCGATGCGTTCCGCCAAGGCTTCAGCCTGGATGATGTGTTTAACCTGACCAAAATTGATCGTTGGTTCCTGGTCCAAATCGAAGACATTATCGCCATTGAAACCGCCCTAGCATCCAAAGCCCTGTCGGCGATCGATGCGCTGGAAATGCGCGCCCTTAAACGCAAAGGATTCAGCGATAAGCGTTTGGCAGATTTGTTGGGCGTCAGCCAGCGCGAAGTGCGCCGCCGTCGTCATAGCCAGGGCGTGCGTCCGGTCTACAAGCGCGTAGACACCTGTGCGGCGGAATTCGACGCCTCCACCGCCTACATGTATTCCAGCTACGACGAAGAGTGCGAAGCCAATCCGACCGATCGTGACAAGATCATGGTCTTGGGTGGCGGGCCGAACCGTATCGGGCAGGGCATCGAATTCGATTACTGCTGTGTGCACGCCGCCTTGGCCATGCGCGAAGATGGCTATGAAACCATCATGGTCAACTGCAACCCTGAAACCGTTTCGACGGATTACGACACCTCGGATCGTTTGTACTTTGAGCCTTTGACGCTTGAAGACGTGTTGGAAATCGTCGACTTGGAAAAGCCCAAGGGCGTCATTATCCAATTCGGCGGTCAAACCCCGTTGAAGTTGGCGCGCGCCCTGGCG
>CAKZQE010000065.1 GCA_937139465.1 uncultured Gammaproteobacteria bacterium | reverse complement strand
CACATTGGGGACGAATCCAAGCTTCGCCTCGTCCCATACGGGGCGGCAGCCCAGATGGGCTGACAGGTGCACGACTGGACTGAAGCCGCCGCTGGAGGCCACCGTGTCACACTGTAATTGACGCGTCGGGCCGGTGACTCGACTGCCATCCTCGCTGATGGGCGCCATGGTGGCGCCTTCAACGTCCTTTCCACCACGCACGTCGATAACGGCCTGGCCGGTCACGACGGTCAGCCCGGCCGCCCGCGCGGCATCGATCGCCGCTCCGGTCGGGTTCGAACGCGTGTCCGCGATCGCCACCACGGTGCCACCGCTGGCGTGCCAATCCATCGCGCACTGGTAGCCATAGTCATTTGTGGTGGTTAGCACCAGGCGTTGACCGGGGCGCACACCGTAGCGGCGGATGTAAGTCGAAACGGCACCGGCCACCATGCAGCCGGGGATGTCGTTATTGCCGTAGACGAGGGGCCGCTCATGGGCGCCAGTCGCCAGCAACACCTCGTGGGCCCGAACCCGATGCATCCGCGACCGAACCTTGCCGATCGGCGCGCGGTCGCTCAGGTGTTCAGTACGGCGCTCGTGCACCGTGACGAAACTGTGATCGTGATAGCCATTGGCGGTGGCCCGCGGCATCAACTCAACGTTGGGCAGTGCCGATAGCTCAGTAACCGTCGACGCCACCCACTCCATCGCCGGCCGACCGTCGATCAACTCAGGGCTGGCCAGCAAGTAACCGCCAAATTCGTTTTGCTCGTCCACCAGCAGCACGCGCTTACCGGCACGACCGGCGGTCAGCGCAGCCGCCAAGCCCGCGGGGCCGCCACCGACGACCAGCAAGTCGCAGTGCTGGTTCATCACGTCATAGGTGTCCGGATCGTTCTCCAGCGGCGAGCGCCCAAGGCCGGCAGCCTTGCGGATAAAGTGCTCGTACGTCATCCAAAACTTCGCCGGCCACATAAAGGTTTTGTAGTAGAACCCCGGGGGCATCATCTTACCGCCGAGGGTTCCGGCGATGCTCTTTAGATCGAAATCGACACTGGGCCAGCCACTGACGGGCTCGCACACCAAGCCCTCATACAGCGATTGCTGCGTGGCGCGAACGTTGGGTACCTGGGTCGCTTCGGTCGCACCGAGCTGCAACAGGGCGTTGGGCTCGTCGGCGCCGGCGGCCATGATGCCGCGGGGGCGGCCGTACTTAAAACTGCGCCCCAGCAGGTTAATGCCGTTGGCCAGCAGCGCCGACGCCAGGGTATCGCCCTCAAAGCCCTGATAGGTTTTGCCGCGATACTTGAAGCTGACGGGCTTGCCGCGGTTGATGCGGCCGCCTTCGGGCAAACGGTTGCCTTGGCTCATGAGTGCTCTCCGGATTGGGTCACGCGCGGCTGCTCGCCGATCTTGTAGGTCTCTTTGATGTCGTAGGTCACCGTGTCGCGGGTGACGTTGAAAAATTTACGGCAGCCCAACGCGTGCACCCACATCTCGTGATGGATGCCCCGGGGGTTTTTGCGGAAGTAGAGGTAGTCACCCCACTCCTTGTCGGAGCAGGCGTCCGGATCCGCCGGGCGCGCGATGTGAGCCTGGCCTTTGGCGTGGAATTCTTCTTCCTCGCGGTGCTCGCCGCAGTGCGGACAAAAAATATGCAACATGTTCGACCCCTATCAGTGCGCGACGCCGGCGGCGCCGTGCTCGTCGACCAGCGCCCCCGTGTGGAAACGATCAATGGAAAATGGT
>CAKZQE010000064.1 GCA_937139465.1 uncultured Gammaproteobacteria bacterium | reverse complement strand
CAGGCAGAACACTTTACGCTCGGCTTCGTCCACATCGACGGTCTTCACGCTTTTGCCCGGAGCATCCTGGTCATAGACCATTTTGATCAGCTTCGATCCACGTGAGCGGCGCAACACTGCCGGTTTGCCGTTCGCCAGGATCGGCTTTGAAACATAGAATTCGTCGGGGTTTACAGCGCCCTGCACGACGGTTTCACCCAGCCCGTAGGCGGCCGTGACGAACACCACATCGCGGAAACCCGATTCGGTGTCCATGGTGAACATGACCCCGGCCGCACCGGTTTCTGAACGCACCATGCGCTGAATACCCGCGGACAAGGCGACTAGCTCATGGTCAAAACCCTGGTGCACGCGGTAGCTGATAGCGCGGTCATTAAACAGCGAAGCAAACACTTCCTTGATGCTGTCTTTAATATTTTGAAAGCCGCGGATGTTTAGGAAGGTTTCCTGCTGGCCGGCGAAAGAGGCGTCCGGCAGGTCCTCGGCCGTGGCGGAGGAACGCACCGCGACCGAAATGTTCGGGTTGCCTTTGCTCATCTCGGCAAAGTCAGACTCCAGCGCCGCCTCAAAGCCGGCACTAAAGGGCGCGTCCATAATCCAGCCGCGGATCCGCGCTCCAGTCTCGGCAAGCGCGCGCACATCGTCGACATTCAAGGCGTCCAGCTCGGCTTTGATTCGTCCGGCCAAGTTATCCTGGGCCAGAAACTCACGGTACGCATCGGCGGTGGTGGCAAAGCCACCGGGCACGGACACACCGGCCCCTGCCAAATTCGAAATCATCTCGCCAAGGCTGGCGTTTTTGCCGCCAACGACCTCAACGTCATCCATGCCCAATTGTTCAAAACCGATGGTGTACTGCATCCCGCTTTCTCCGTCTCAGCGCGTTGATTCAACCCTACTAAATGTTCCGTGCTAGGGTGTTGTGATGCATATTGTTAACCAAACTTGCACGCTGTGCATAGGTATATGCGACCAATTAAGGAATTCAGTCATAAAATGGACACATTAAAAAGATCGATTCTATTCGTATCCGACGGCACCGGCATCACCGCGGAAACACTAGGTCAGGCTCTGCTCAGCCAGTTTGACGGTAAAATTGAGTTCGAACGCCAAACCCTGCCGTACGTCGACACCCCGGCCAAAGCCGAACAGGCCCGCGACGAAATCAACCATATCGCCAGCCGCGACGGCGTTCCGCCAATCGTCTTTGATACCCTGGTCGACCCGCAGGTACGGGACATTATCTCCAGCTCCCACGGCGTCATGATGGATGTCTTCCAAACCTTCCTAAAGCCCCTGGAAGGCGCGCTGGAAATGGACTCGGCCTACTCGGTCGGCCGCAGTCATGCCGTCAAACCGGACAACGGGTACGACCAGCGGATCGACGCGGTGAACTTTGCGCTCGATAACGACGACGGCGCCCGCATTCGCTACTACGATCAGGCCGACCTGATCCTTATTGGGGTTTCGCGTTGTGGTAAAACTCCGACCTGCCTGTATCTGGCGATGCAATTTGGCATCCGCGCGGCCAACTACCCGCTGACAGAAGAAGATCTGGACAGCCCTGTGCTGCCGTCGATACTCAAAAAACACAAGTCCAAGTTATTTGGACTGACCATCGACCCCGTTCGCCTGGCAGCGATCCGCGAACAGCGACGCCCGGACTCGCGCTACTGCAGCCCTCATCAATGCCACTTTGAGGTCAACGAAGTGGAAGCAATCTACCGCCGCGAAGGGATCCCGCATATCGCCACGACCGACCAAAGCGTCGAGGAAATTAGCACCCAGGTGCTAGCCAAAAGCGGGCTCAAACGCCGCCACGTTTAAACCACTTCACACTGGCTTCGGCGACCACGGCCGGCTTTTGGTAGGGCAAGGCGTGGTCCACCCCTGCCACTGACAGGTAGCGCCAGTCGTCGCGTCGGGACGCCAGGGCTTGATGCAGTCCATGGGCGGCGTCGGGTGTTCGCGAACCGACCAAACTGAGCGTTGGCGGCAACGCCGCCACAACCGCCTCACGGTCAAAGCGTTGCGCATGACGGCCCACTGCGTCTAAGGCATACGCCAGCCCAA
>CAKZQE010000063.1 GCA_937139465.1 uncultured Gammaproteobacteria bacterium | reverse complement strand
CGCCAAGGTGACGTTTTTACCCAGCTCGTAGCCCGCGTCCGCGATGGCCTGCGAGATGACTTCGAGCGCTTGCTCGTTTGATTTCAGGTCGGGGGCGAAACCGCCTTCGTCGCCCACGGCCGTGTTCAATCCCAAGCCGTTCAGTACCTTTTTCAGGGCATGGAAGATCTCGACGCCACAACGCAGAGCGTCGGGGAAGTTGTCAAAGCCCACGGGCTGGACCATGAATTCTTGGATGTCGACGTTGTTGTCGGCGTGTTCACCGCCGTTGATGATGTTCATCATCGGGACCGGCATCGAGAACTGTCCGCTGGTGCCGTTGAGGTCAGCGATGTGAGCGTAGAGTTCAACACCCTTGCTGACCGCCGCAGCCTTAGCCACAGCCAGCGACACGGCCAAAATGGCGTTGGCGCCAAGGGTTTCTTTGTTGTCGGTGCCGTCGAGCTTAATCATGGCGTCGTCGATGGCGCGCTGGTCGAGCGCGTCCATACCCACCACAGCACCACGAATCGCACCATTGATCGCGTCAACGGCTTTCAGGGTGCCTTTACCCAGGTAACGTGACTTGTCACCGTCACGCAGCTCGAGGGCCTCGCGTGAACCGGTGGAGGCGCCGCTCGGTGCCGCTGCGGTGCCAAAGCTGCCGTCTGCCAGGGTGACATCGGCTTCGACCGTAGGGTTGCCCCGTGAATCCAAAATTTCGCGGGCGACGATCGAGGTGATTTTGCTCATGCTTAGTCCTTAACGGGTTATTTAATGTTTAAAGCGGGTAATGATTTGGCCAGCTGGTCAAAGGCTTTCATCTGACTCAAGAAGCCTTCCAGTTGGTCCAGCGGCAGTGCACAGGGGCCATCGCATTTGGCGTTGTCCGGGTCGGGATGACTTTCCAGGAACAATCCGGCAATGCCCTGGCTCATGCCGGCGCGGCCAAGCTCGAGCACCTGTTGGCGCCGGCCATCAGCGCTGTCGCTGCGGGCACCGGGTCGCTGTAGGGCGTGGGTGACGTCGAAAATCACCGGCACATCAAAGCCCTTCATTTCACCAAAGGCCAGCGTATCCACCACCAGGTTGTTGTAACCAAAGGTGCTGCCGCGCTCGCATAACATCAGCCGATCGTTTCCGGCCTCACGGCACTTGTTCAAAATATGGCCCATCTCGTGGGCGGCCAAAAATTGGGCCTTTTTGATGTTAATCGCAGCACCGGTTT
>CAKZQE010000062.1 GCA_937139465.1 uncultured Gammaproteobacteria bacterium | reverse complement strand
CACCTGCGATGACACCAGACGTGGTGAGCTCGTGAATATGCCCGGTGGTCAGCTCGGTCAAAACCTCGCCATCCGCGCCTTTCACACCCTCAATATCGGTCAGCAACAAAAGGCGATCAGCCTTAAGCGCGGCGGCAATGGCCCCCGCCATCGTGTCACCGTTGATATTAAAGGTCTCACCATTTCGGCCCGCCCCAAGGGGGGCAATCACCGGAATGGTTTCGGCGTCCGCAAGCGATTGCAGCACCGACACATCCACATCCGCAGGTGTGCCGACAAAGCCAAGGTCGGGGTTGCGCTCCACCACCACACCCATCACGGCCGTAATGGCACCTGCACCCACCGCACTCAGGGTAACCTGCAGCGCCACCGTCGGCTCGGACAATCGTTGACCGACACGATCCGGGGTCGCACTCATCAGCGCCGGATAAATGGGGCCAAGGCCAGCCCCCAGTACCAATAATCCTAGCCCCTCGGGTGCCGGTACTACCAACAGCGCGGTACCACAGCCCGCCAAGCCCAAGGAAATCGCCACCATTTGCCAATGCGTCAGGCGTTTGGACAGTGGGCCGGCCACCATGCGCGCCAGGGTAAACGCAGCCCAAAAGCCACTGACCCAGAAGGCCGCAGCGGCAGGGTCAACGCCGCGCGCCAGGGTCAGAAAACTAAAGCCCCACATCCCCACCGCCAGTTCGGCCCCGCAATAGATCGCGAACATGAGTCCAGCGCGGCGCACGACGGCCACCCCAAGGGCATGGCGATAACTAACCGGAGGTTCATCGTCCGGTACCAGGCGCGGCCAGCGCTCAAGCGTCAGCGCAAACAACAGCGACAGCAGGGTCAACCCAGCGCCCACCAACAGATAGCCCAAACGCCAACCACTGTCGCTCGCCAGTGCCAAGCCCATGATCGCTGGACCCAGGGTGACACCGACACCGAAACTGGCGTGCAACCACTGCATCAGCGCGGGGCTGTGGTATTCGATCGCGTACTGTTGGACGGCGACATCAACCGCCCCTGCGCCTAGACCGCTGACGAACACGGCCAGCACCAACCAAGCGAACTGATCAATCCATAGATACGCAAACAGCCCCAAGGCCGTTAGACCGACGCTTAGGCTCAGCAACACACCCAGCCGCAACCAGCGCATCACGCGGACAGCAAGCAGGCTACTGAGGGTGTAGGCGCCTGTGGCGGCACCGATCAGCCACCCAGCGGCATCGAGATCCACCGCAAGCCCCGGGTGCATCGAGGGCCACGCCACGCCGAGCAAGGTATCGGGCATGCCCAAGGCTATGAATGCCGCAAACGCCAGCGCAATGCGGATCACAACACGGCCTCGGCGATTAAGCGCAGGGCCAGCAGGGTCAACAGCCAGTCCAACAGCTGTTTAAACCGGGCTTCAGGCACGCGTCCGAGCAGGCGCGCGCCAATCAAATTGCCGGCCACCGAGCCAATCCCCATCGCAAACAATGTGGGTCCCCAGGCAATCGGGTCGAAGCCGCTGACCCAAAAGGCCGCCGCTTTCAGCCCGTGTTGAAAGGTCATGGCCATGCCATGGGTGCCAACGATGGCGCGCTTAGTCCAGTTAGCTTTGGGCAGCACCGACATCACCAGCGGCCCCGTCGCCCCAAGCACCATGGTCAGGGCACTGGTGAGCGCACCGGACACCGACGGCCACCACGACCCGAGACGAAACCACTGTGGGCGCCAGGTCATGCCGATCACGAAAAGGCCCAATAGCAGCTGACCACCGGCGGTCGGCAACCAATTCACCAGGGGCGTCATCAGGGCAACGCCCACGACGGAGCCAACAATAAATGGCCGCACATAAGCCCAGTGGACGTGTTCACGCTGAAGCCAAGCGCGCCCGCTATTGCCCATCAACATGACAAAGGCATGCAGCGGTATCAGCACCACCGGCGGAACCCATTGGGCCATCAAGACGATTAAGATCAGGCCGCCACCGACACCCATGGCGCCGGTGATGGCGGTCGACACGATCGCCGCCGCCGTCAACCAGACCAGCTCCACCGAGCGTTAGCCGATGTGGCTCAGTCCACCCATGTAGGGTTGCAAAACGGCCGGTACCGCGACGGTGCCATCGGCCTGTTGGTAGTTTTCCAGAACCGCAATCAAGCAACGCCCGACCGCCAACCCTGAGCCATTGAGGCTGTGCAGGTATTCCGTTTGACCCGACGCATTTCGGGTCCGGGCCTGCATCCGGCGGGCCTGGAAATCTAAGGTGTTTGAACACGAGCTGATTTCACGGAACATCTGCTGCCCCGGCAACCACACTTCGATGTCGTAGGTTTTAGCCGCGCCAAACCCTAGGTCACCGCCGCACAGGTTAACAACCCGGTAGTGCAGGCCGAGCTTGGACAGGATGGCCTCGGCGTGGCCGACCAGTGATTCCAGCGCGTCCCAGCTTTGTTCGGGGCGCGTCAGCCACACCAGTTCAACCTTATCGAACTGGTGCTGACGGAACATTCCGCGCGAATCACGGCCATAGCTTCCGGCCTCGGAGCGGAAACTCGGCGTGTGCGCGACCCACTGCTGGGGCAAGTCGTCGACGATGCTGTCCCGGGCCAGGTTAGTCAGCGGCACTTCGGCGGTCGGAATCAGGTAATGGCTCTCGCCGGCCTTGAACAGGTCTTCCTCGAACTTAGGTAGCTGGCCAGTGCCCTGCAATGCCTCCCCGTGAACAAGGTAAGGCACGTAGGCTTCCGTGTAGCCGTGCTCGCCGGTGTGGGTGTCGATCATAAATTGCGCCAACGCCCGGTGCAGGCGGGCAACCTGGCCGCTGAGCACCGCAAAGCGTGAACCGGAAATGGCGGCTGCGCGGTCAAAGTCCATGCCGCCGAACGCCTCGCCCAGGGTAACGTGATCTTTGGGCTCAAAATCCATCACCGGTGCGGTACCAACGACACGAAGCTCTACGTTGTCGGCTTCGTCCTTGCCCTCCGGCACGGATTCATGCGGCACGTTGGGCATTTCCAGCATCCACTGCGCCAGCGTATCGGCCAACTCGTCAAACCGCGCCTTGGCCTTATCCAGCGCTTCGCCGACTTCGCCCATGCGCACTTTTTGCGCTTCAGCTTCGTCTTTGTTGCCGGCCTTCATCAACGCGCCGATCTGCTTGGAGCCGGTTTTACGCTCGTTTTGCAGGGATTCCATATCCGCCTGCAGGGTTTTACGTTCCGCATCCATGGCACGGAACCGGTCAACATCGAGTGTGTAACCTTTAATGGCCAACCGGGCGGCGATCGCATCCAGATCAGAGCGAAGCAGTTTCGGGTCTAGCATTGATAATTCCTTGTTAAATCGAGCGGGTCATCCACAGACCCAAAGCGCAAGCGAGCAATGATAGCAACAGTGTACCCATCGCGTAGGCCACCGCCATCAGGGCGCGGCCACTTTGCCACAATTGCAGGGTTTCTAAACTAAAGGTCGAGTAGGTCGTCAGCGCGCCCAGCACGCCGGTCAGCAAAAAGGGACGAACCGCTTCGGACACCGGCGCCCGGGTCGATAAAAAACCGACTAAACAGCCCATCAGCAAACAACCCACGCCGTTTGCCACTAGGGTTCCCGCCACACCTTTGACCTGCTGAGCAATGGCGAAGCGGCCAAGGGCTCCGAGAGCGCCACCGAGGGCCACACTAATCCAGATCATAGGCATCGTCCCGTGCTTTCAAGCGCGCTAGGCGCTGGCCAATTTTAATCTCCAGTCCACGCTCCACTGGCTGGTAAAAATCACCGCCGACGCCATCAGGCAGGTACTGAACGCCGGCGGCGTAACCCTCGGGCTCGTCGTGGGCGTAGCGGTATTCAGCGCCATGGCCCATGGACTTGGCCAGCTTGGTGGGCGCGTTGCGCAGGTGGTTGGGGACCTCGTCGCTGCCGCTCGCCTGAACCTGGGCCTTGGCCGTGTTGTAGGCCACGTAGACCGCGTTGGACTTGGGCACGCTGGCCAGAAAAATGGCAGCCTGGGCCAGCGCGATTTCACATTCCGGCAGGCCGAGGCGTTCGGTCGCGTGGTAGGCATCCATGGCCACCTGCAAACCGCGGGGCTCAGCATTGCCGATGTCCTCGCTGGCCATACGCACCAAGCGCCGCGCCAGATACAAGGGATCACACCCGCCATCGACCAACCGCGCCAACCAATACACCGCCCCATCCGGGCTCGAGCCACGGATGGATTTGTGCAGCGCACTAACCTGATCGTAAAAGACGTCACCGCCCTTATCAAACCGGCGCACACTGCCTGAGAGCAAGGGCTCGAGGGTGGCAAGTCCAATGCCATCCTCGCCGGCCAAATCCATCGCCGATTCCACCAGGCCCAGGCACCGCCGAGCATCGCCGTCGGCGACCGCAATCAGCGCTTGGCGGGCGTTGTCAGCGATCGTCTGGCCCTGGGTGGCCAGGGCGCGATCGACCAAGGCACTGAGATCCTCTGCATCCAGGGCACGCAGGGGTAAAACCCGAGCCCGCGACAGCAACGCCGCGTTCAATTCAAAAGCCGGGTTTTCGGTGGTCGCACCAATCAGGGTCAGCACGCCTTCCTCGACCCAGGGCAAAAACGCGTCCTGCTGGGATTTGTTGAAGCGATGGACCTCATCGACAAAAAGCACCGTGCGCCGGCCCATGGCTTGGGCCTGTTTGGCTTGCTCGACCACCGCTCGGATGTCTTTGACGCCGCTGGTGACCGCCGACAGCGTCAGCATTTGGGCGTCAACCTGATCGCACAGCAAGCGCGCCAGGGTGGTCTTACCCACCCCCGGCGGCCCCCACAGAATGAGCGATGGCAGGTGGCCCTTTGCGAGCATCTGCGCCAGGGGGCCATCATCACCAAGCAGGTGACGCTGACCGACGACCTGATCCAAGGTTTGCGGGCGCAGTGCCGCGGCCAAGGGTTGCCCAACCGGGTCGGAGGCTTGGAACAGGTCTGCCACCTAGCGCGCGTCGATTAGATCAACGCCATCAGCCAGTTCGAACTGAAAGCGAGCGGGGGGCACCTCGGCGTTTAATGCGACTTCACGCAGATTAATACGGGTCTGCTGGCCGGTGGAGTCGACCACGCCCAGCAACCGAGGTGCGTGACCGTCGAATTCGAGCACGATCATTTGATAGATCGTATCTTCCCGGGGAATCAGGGTGTAGCGGTCGCCCCCGCCACTGACCTCGAAACGTTCGCCCAAGGCCTGCGCATCTAGGTTAAGCAGCAAACCGGCAGGCGTGTCCATCAAACTTGCGGCGGGCTCGCGCGTGACCTGTTCCAGATCCAAATCAAACACCCACAGGGAATCACCGTCGCTGACGATCTGTTGCGGGATCGGGTCACGGGTTTCCCAAAACAAAAAATTAGGCCGCTGCAATGCCATGGTGCCAGGCACCGATTGAATCTGACGACCGCCGGCATCACGCGCCAACTGGGTAAAGCTCGCTGTCAGTGTTTCGATGGCGCCCAGGCGCGCTTGTAGCTCGTCCGCCGGTGACGCCCAGGCCGATGAAATCAACATAGACGCCAACACTGCTAACCATTTCATCAGTCGTGACTCCGGGGTTTGGGCGCAATCACTTCGCGCTGACCGTTGCTGCCCATGGAGGTCACCAATCCGGCGGCTTCCATGGCCTCAATAATGCGGGCACTGCGGTTGTAGCCGATTTTTAGCTTTCGCTGGACGGCCGAAATCGACGCGCGCCGAGACTCAAGAACGAATTCGCAGGCCTGGTCATACAGCGGGTCCGATTCCTCGGCGCTGCCCTCCTCACCACCGCCACCTGAACCGCCGCCCTCGCCTTCTTCGTAAGTGGTTAGGATGTCCGGTATCAAATCCGGCTCGCCCTGGGTTTTCCAGTATTCGACGACGCGGTGAACCTCGTCATCTTCGACCAAGCAACCATGGACACGCACGGGCAACGAGGTACCCGGCGGCAAATACAACATGTCGCCGTGGCCCAATAGCTGTTCTGCGCCGCCCTGATCCAGCACCGTGCGCGAGTCGATCTTTGACGACACCTGAAAGGACATCCGGGTCGGGACGTTGGCTTTAATCAAACCCGTGATGACATCGACCGACGGCCGCTGCGTCGCCAAAATCATGTTGATGCCGGCGGCACGCGCCTTTTGAGCGATGCGGGCAATGAGCTGTTCGACCTTTTTGCCAACGATCATCATCATGTCGGCGAATTCGTCGATGACCACGACGATATAGGGCAAGGTCTCCAGCTCCGGGGCCGTGGGTTGGCCAACGCCTGCATTATCCGGGGTCCAGAGTGGGTCCAGCATGGGGGTGCCGGCTTCGCGGGCATCGGTGACCTTCTTATTGAAGCCCGCCAGATTACGCACGCCAGCCGCTGCCATTAACTTGTAGCGACGCTCCATCTCGCCCACGCACCAGCGTAGCGCGTTGGCCGCCTCTTTCATGTCGGTCACGACCGGGGACAGCAGGTGGGGGATGCCTTCATAAACCGAGAGTTCGAGCATCTTAGGGTCAACCAGGATCATGCGAACCTGATCGGGGCCGGCTTTATAGAGCATCGACACCAGCATGGTGTTCACACCCACCGACTTGCCCGAGCCGGTTGTACCCGCCACCAACAGGTGCGGCATTTTGGCCAGGTTAGCGACCACGGCCTCGCCAGAAATGTCATGCCCCAGCGCCATGGTCATGGGGCTGTCGGCCATGGTGAAGGCGTCGGACGCGACCACTTCGCGCAGGCGGATAATGCGGCGGTGACTGTTGGGGATCTCGACGCCGACGACGGATTTACCGGGGATGACTTCGACCACGCGCACCGCAGCCACCGCTAGGGAGCGGGCCAAGTCACTGGCCAGGTTCGAGATGCGGCTGGCTTTGACACCGGGTGCCGGCTGAATTTCAAAGCGTGTAACAACGGGCCCAGGGTGGACTTCGGTCACCGTTGCCTTGACGCCAAACTCGGCCAAGCGCTGCTCCAGCAGGTCACCCATGGTCTGAAGGTCATCGGCGCTGAAGCCGCGGTCATCGTCGTCGCGACGGATCAGGTGCTCAAGCCCGGGCATTTTGTAGGTGTCGGACTTGTCATTCGCATCCACGCGCAGGTCGGGTGCGGCCGTGTTGACGCCCAGGTCTGCCTTGTCGAATGCGGTGACCTTGCGTGCCGGTGCCGCGGGCTCAGGGGCGACAGGCGATTCAATAACCGGGTCGACGCGCTCTGGCGCCGTTGACGGCGCCGGTTCCAGAGCTGAACCCGAGTCCGAAGGCGGAGGCGGCTCGGGCTTGATGTCATCCAGTTCACCCATGTCGAAATCCGGGATCGGATCGTCGTCCCACGGTGGCGACTCCAGCTCGGGGACCGGCTCGGACACCTCAATTTCCAGGTCGTCGAGGCGCTCAAAATCTGCCTGCTGAACACGCTCGATGGCTTGATTGCGCTTGCTCTCGGTCTCGCCACGTTTGCGATCCGCGCGGGCGCCACGACTGGCGAAACGCGACCACAGGCCGGCTACTGGGGTAGCCATGCGGGCGAAAATGCCCTGATCCAGAGCTAGATCTTGCTGGGGGCGATCACCCGCCCGCCCCGCCAGGTGGCGGACGGCGTTTTCGATGCCCGCACCAATGGCCTCAAATACCTGCACCCAGCGCACCGACAAGGCCAAGGTCAGCCCCAATGCGGTCGTCGCGATCAGCACCACCGCACCACCGGCAAAGCCCATGGGACCGACACTAGCAATGGCCATGGCGCGACCGAGGGCACCGCCGGCGGTAACTTCCGGCGGCAGAGTGCCACTGGATGGCAACCAGCCAAGGGAGCAGAGACCGCCCGCGCCCATCATGATCAGCGCCCAGCCCAGGAGCTTTAGCCAACCACCAAACGCGGCCAAATCGATCAAGCGCCGATCGCGTAGCACGCTGACACAATGCCATGTCAGCAACACAGGAATGAGGTAAGCCAGGTAACCAAAGGCGGTCAGCGCCAATTCCGAGATCAGTGCGCCCAACTCGCCCATGGCATTGGCCGGCGGTTGATTGGAGCCCGTGTAAAAGCGCCCCGGGTCGTTGAGGTCGTAGGTGGCGAGCGCCAACGTCAACCACACCGCCATCGCCACGCCAACCACCAACCAGAGGTCGCGGCCGAGACGGCGGAACGGAGAGCGGGGAGCCACGGGTTGCGATGACAAGGGTACAGAGTCCTTTTAACTTGCGGAATGCGACCGCATACTTCGAACGTCAATCATATCAAAACCGCGGGCTCGACCCCACTAGGAACTTTGCATGGCTCAACACCACCCCTTGATCATTCTGGGCAGCGGCCCCGCTGGCTGGACCGCCGCCGTTTACGCCGCCCGCGCCAACTTAAACCCGGTCGTGATCACTGGCACCGAAGTCGGCGGCCAGCTCACCACCACCACCGACGTCGACAACTGGCCCGGGGATGCGCAAGGCGTTCAGGGCCCGGAATTGATGGTGCGGATGCAGGCTCATGCGGAGCGGTTTGACACCAAAGTCATCAATGATCACGTGTCCGCCACGGACTTGAGCCGCGCCCCCTACACCCTGCAGGGCGACAACGACACCTACACCTGCGATGCGCTGATCATCTGCACCGGCGCCAGCGCAAAATACCTGGGCCTACCGTCAGAACAGGCATTCATGGGGCGCGGTGTCAGCGCCTGTGCAACCTGCGATGGCTTTTTCTACCGCGACAAAGCGGTTGCCGTCGTCGGTGGTGGCAACACGGCCGTCGAAGAAGCCCTGTACCTGTCGAACTTGGCGTCTAAGGTCACCTTGATTCATCGGCGCGACAAACTTCGGGGTGAAAAAATCCTGCAGGATCGGCTGTTCCAGCGCGAGGCCGAGGGCAAGGTCGAGATCATCTGGAATCATGAACTGGATGAAGTCACCGGCGATGCGATGGGCGTCACCGGCTTAAACTTGAAAAGCACCCTCGATGGCAGCGGGCGCAGCATCGACGTTCACGGCGTCTTTATCGCCATTGGCCATCAGCCAAACACCGGGCTTTTCGAAGGCCAGCTGGACATGAAAGACGGCTACATCGTGACCCAGTCAGGTCAGAACGGTGGCGCGACCCAAACCAGCGTGCCCGGCGTCTTTGCCGCCGGTGACGTGGCCGATCACATCTACCGCCAGGCCATTACAAGCTCAGGCTTTGGTTGCATGGCGGCACTGGACGCCGAACGCTTCCTGGA
Organism: uncultured Gammaproteobacteria bacterium; assembly: GCA_937139465.1. Classification (GTDB taxonomy): domain Bacteria; phylum Pseudomonadota; class Gammaproteobacteria; order Pseudomonadales; family Litorivicinaceae; genus Litorivicinus. Next base: position 5,053 of record CAKZQE010000062.1, on the reverse strand, counting down.
CGGGGGCCACTGAGTCCTTGCTGCCGTGGTTGGACCCCAGTGAACGCTGGTTCCCGGATCCCAGCACGGCACTGGACGACCCCGATGGGCTGCTGGCCGCTGGCGGTGACTTGTCGCCCCAGCGATTGCTCGACGCCTACCAACGCGGCATTTTTCCATGGTTCAGCGACGACCAGCCGATTCTCTGGTGGTCACCGAACCCACGCTTCGCGTTAAAGCCAGCCGACATCCGGATCAGTCGTAGCCTGCGCAAAACCTTGAAGCGAGGCACCTTTCACGTCACTTTTAACCAAGCCTTTGAAGCGGTGCTGGACGGCTGTGCTGAACGCGACGAAACCTGGATCACAGCAGACATGGCCTCGGCCTATGGGCAGTTGCACGCCGCGGGTTGGGCACGCAGTGTGGAGGCATGGAACGGAGACCGATTGGTCGGCGGCCTATATGGCATCTGCATGGGTCGCTGTTTTTTTGGAGAGTCTATGTTCACGCGGGAAACCGACGCCAGCAAAGTGGCCTTCGCCTCCCTGGCGACCCAATTGACACGATGGGGCTTTGAATGGATCGACTGCCAAGTCCAAACCGGGCACCTCGGCTCCCTTGGCGCTACACCGATACTCAGGTCGCAGTTTCTGCACGAATTGCGCCTGCACACCGGCCCTGCTGCACAGTTATCCTCCCCGCCGGCTGGCTGGCCCGCCCAACCCGTGATTCAATGGTGACCTTATGAGTTCATTGAATGACGTTCGTTTTTTCGCCACCGCGCCGCACGACTGCAGCTACCTGAAGGACCAGCAGGCGACGACCTTGTTTGCCGATCCGGACATTAAAATTGCGGATGACGATTACGAACAACTCACGCTGGTCGGCTTTCGCCGCAGTGGGCGCTATTTCTACCGCCCCCAATGCGACGGCTGCCAGGCCTGCATCAGCGTGCGCATTCCGGTTAATGATTTCCGTTGGTCACGCCGCTTCAAGCGCACCCTGAAGCGCACCCAGGACATGACCCTAGAGTGGCGACTGCCCTACATCGACAACGAGATCTACGATCTATACAGCCGTTACATCAATGCCCGGCACCGCGACGGCGACATGTTCCCGCCCAGCGCCGAACAATTCCGAACCTTTTTGATGATTGAAGGCCCCAACACCCAATTTGGGTGTTACCGCAACGCCGACGGCGACTTGGTTGCGATCAGCGTCACCGACGTGCTGCCCGGGCACGGCATGAGCGCGGTCTACACCTTTTTCGAGCCCGAGCTTGAGCACCTGTCACTGGGGCAGATGGCGATTTTGCGCCAGATCCAAACGGCACAGGACGAGGGAATGCCCTATTTGTACCTCGGGTACTGGATCCGCGACTGCGACAAAATGAACTACAAGACCGATTTTGCGCCACTGGAGATGCTGATTGGCCGCCAATGGGCCCGATTTGAGCGCCACAGTTGAACAAACCCCCAAGCCTGTGGATAATCCGCGCACCAACAAACCCGGTGGATTAAATGGCTAAAGAAGACAGCATTGAAATGGATGGCACCATCATCGACACGCTCCCGAACACGATGTTTCGTGTTGAGCTCGATAATGGCCACACCGTAACCGCTCATATCAGCGGCAAAATGCGCAAACACTACATCCGCATCCTGACTGGCGACCGCGTCAAGGTTGAGGTCACGCCCTACGACCTGAGCAAGGGCCGTATTACCTACCGCGCACGTTAAACCGGACGCAACCAAAGAAACCGCCTTCGCTGGCGGTTTTTTTATTGGCGCGGACACAGTAGCCTCGGCCTCTCAAGGAGAGACTGATGACCGACCGCTTACGCCAGCTGGCCCATGCCGAACTGCACGCACGCCCCTTCCCTCGCTTTGAAGCCGACTGGCCGATTTTGCTGCTGTGCGTCCAAACCAGCCCCGACACCTTTGCGGATGTGTGGCAGTGGTTACGCCAACAACTACCTAACCTGCCGGATCAACCCGCCGCTGGAGCCTGGGTCACACGCACCGGACAGCTAGACATCCGCGTTGAGCAACACACCGAATTTTTAGCCATTAGCTGGCGCAGCCCTGAGGGCGTTCAACCACCCCCGGTATGGCTGGCCGCGGCCCCCATGGAAATCCTGGTATTGACGCGGTTTGTGGCCGTCGACCCTGAGCGCCTAACCGACCAAGTCGACAGTGCGTCGAGCATGCTGGGCGGTGCATTGCGGGTCGCGAGCCAATTCAGCATGGGGCCTGACGGCACCTGCGAATGGCACTACGCCTTTACCCGTCCGCAAACGCCGGAAAGCCGCGGCCGGACACTGCAGATGCTGATGGAGGTTGAGACCTACCGCGTCTTGAGCCTGATTCAGATGGATAAGGTGCGCGAAGCCCATCCGACCCTGCAGGCGATAGCCAAAGCAGAGCGTGCCAGCGCCGATCAGACCGAACTCGAGGTGCTAGAGCGCAACGAACAAGAGCTGGACACACTCTGGCAGTCCCTGAATTGGCGGGTCAGCGCGTGTCGGGCCTATCATGACCTGGTGTTCCAGCGTCTGTTAGACCTGGACGACCAACCTCTGGACGAGCTGCCGAGCCTGACTGAATTTTTGCGCCGGCGCATGACCCCGGCTATTCACACCTCCGAGACCGTGATGCGGCGCCACCAGGAGCTGGCCCAAACCATCAGCCGCAAAGCGAATTTGGTGCGCACCCGCTTGCAGCTGAATTTGGAAACCCAAAACACCGAGCTTCTGTCCTCGCTCAAACAAACCGCCCAGCGTCAGATCCGCTTACAAAGCACCGTTGAAGGCCTATCCACGGTCGCGATTAGCTATTACGCCCTGGGGCTCTTGAGTGCCGCGATCGCTCCGTGGATCGACAAGGGGCAGGCCGGCTGGGTCAAAACGGCTTTGGTGCCGGTTGTGATCGCCGGCGTCTGGTTCGCGCTGCAACGCATCAAGCGATCGCTGGGGCACTAGACAAAAAAAGGCCGCCTAGTTGGCGGCCGAGGGTCTTTCACGTTTTCCGTAGGAGCGTACCGAATTGCGTTGTGCTAGTCCTCGCTGGCGGATTCGGCGATTTCAGCACTGCTGAGGTAGTTAATCACCAGCTCGCCGTCGCGGGCCGTCACTTCAATGGTGCCGCCTTTGACCAACGAACCGAACAGCAACTCCTCGGCCATCGGACGCTTCAAGCGCTCCTGAATCAAACGCGCCATCGGACGGGCACCCATGGAGGGCTCGTACCCGTGCTCGGCAAACCAGAGCTTAGCCTCGTCGTCCAGTTCCAGGTGAACACTGCGTTCATCCAACTGCCCTTGAAGCTCGGCGATGAATTTGTCCACGACACCCACGATAACTTCGCTCGGAAGCGGACGGAACTGGATAACCGCATCCAAACGGTTGCGGAATTCAGGTGTGAACATGCGGTTCAGCGCTTCCATGCCGTCCGTCGAGTGATCTTGCTCGCTAAAGCCAATCGAGCGACGTGCGGTTTCATGGGCACCGGCGTTCGAGGTCATGACCAAAATAACCTGGCGGAAATCTGCCTTGCGGCCATTGTTGTCCGTCAGCGTTCCGTGGTCCATGACTTGCAGCAGCAAGTTAAACACTTCCGGGTGAGCCTTTTCGATTTCATCGAGCAACAACACGCAGTGCGGATTTTTGGTCACCGCTTCGGTCAACAGTCCGCCTTGGTCGTAACCAACGTACCCAGGGGGCGCACCAATCAGGCGGCTGACCGTGTGACGCTCCATGTATTCGGACATATCGAAGCGAATCAGCTCAACGCCCATCTGACGCGCCAGCTGCTTAGTAACCTCGGTTTTACCCACACCCGTCGGGCCAGCGAACAAGAAGCTGCCGATCGGCTTACCTTCCTGACGCAACCCAGCGCGAGCCAGTTTGATCGCACTGGACAACTGGGTAATGGCCGCGTCCTGACCAAACACGGTCATCTTGAGGTCGCGCTCAAGGTTTTTGAGCACTTCCGTGTCATTGCGGCTGACGGATTTGGGGGGAATGCGCGCGATTTTTGCCACCACGGTTTCGATGTCACCCTGGTTCAGCAACTTTTTACGCTTGCTGGCCGGTTGCATACGCTGCATGGCGCCGGCTTCGTCAATCACGTCGATAGCCTTGTCGGGTAACTGACGGTCATTGATGTAGCGATCCGCCAGCTCGGCCGCAGCCGCCAATGCCTTCTTGGAGTACTTAACGTCGTGGTGTTCCTCGAAACGGCTGCGCAACCCTTCGAGGATCTTGACCGTGTCCGCCACCGAAGGCTCCATGACATCGACTTTTTGGAAGCGACGTGCCAAGGCCCGATCCTTTTCAAAGATGCCTCGGTATTCCTGGAAGGTCGTTGAACCGACACAGCGAATCTGGCCGCTGGAGAGCAATGGCTTCAGCAAGTTCGATGCATCCATCACGCCGCCGGACGCCGCGCCCGCACCGATGATGGTGTGGATTTCGTCAATGAACAAAATGGCATGGGGCTGCTTTTTCAATTCGTTCAGCAGTGCCTTCAGGCGCTTCTCGAAATCACCGCGGTATTTGGTGCCCGCCAACAATGCGCCCAGATCCAGCGAGAACACCACCGCATCGGTCATGATTTCCGGCACTTCGCCGCGGTCGATCAAATAGGCCAGACCTTCGGCGATAGCGGTCTTACCCACCCCGGCTTCGCCCACCAGCAACGGGTTGTTTTTACGACGACGTGACAGGGTCTGGATCACGCGTTGGACTTCTTGGTCACGGCCGATCAGCGGATCAATCCGCCCTTCGCGCACTTCAATATTCAAATTAGTCGCGTAGTTTTCCAGCGGCCCCTTGTCCGCTTTGGCTTCGGACTCCTCTTCGCTGCCGCCAAAGTCACCACTGGGCGGCGGCACATCACGGTCCGCATCAGGCAGCTTCGAGATGCCATGGCTGATGAAGTTGACGACATCAATGCGCTGGATCTGCTGTTGTTTGAGGAAGAACACCGCAAGTAGCTGAAATTGCTTTAATTGATAATTTGTTCTCATTACTACTCATATTTTACTACCCTGTTTATGTTTTGAGTAGTATAAT